>CADBQE010000303.1 GCA_902796695.1 uncultured Lachnospiraceae bacterium | reverse complement strand
ATCAAGCAGTATCCCCACCAGCTCTCCGGCGGTATGCGCCAGCGCGTCATGATCGCCATGGCCCTGGCCTGCAAGCCGAAGATCCTGATCGCCGACGAGCCTACCACCGCTCTGGATGTGACCATTCAGGCACAGATCCTGCGCCTGATGAACGACCTGAAGCGCTCCACCGGCACCGCCATCATTTTCATCACGCATGACCTGGGTGTTATCAATGAAATGGCGGACGACGTGGCCGTCATGTACTGCGGCCAGGTCGTAGAGCATGCGCCGACGGATGTCATCTTCCAGGAAAAGGGCAACTTCAGCCATCCGTATACCGAAGGCCTGATGGTGTCCATTCCCCGTCTGGAGACGGAGAGCGACCGCCTGGATCCCATCCCCGGCGTCGTGCCGCACCCGCTGGCGCTGCCCAAGGGCTGCAAATTCGCGCCGCGCTGCAAATATGCCACACAGCGCTGCTTAGAAGAGGAGCCCAAGCTGGAGAAGATCAGCGAGAACCAGCAGATCAGATGCTTCTATCCCAACAAGGAGGAACGGAATAGTGGAAACCACAAAAAAATTACTGTCCATCACTAATCTGAAAAAATACTTCCCCGTGGCGAAGACCTCCATTTTCCAGAAGAAGCAGCTGTATGTCCGCGCAAACGAAGACATCTCCCTGGACATCTATGAAGGCGAGACCCTCGGCATCGTAGGTGAATCCGGATGCGGCAAGTCCACGCTGGGCCGCGTACTGCTGCAGCTGTATCCGCAGACGGCCGGCTGCACGCTGTATTACGGCACCACGATCGACCGCATGACCCCGGAATATGTGGAAGACACCATCAAAAACGATGAGAAGTACCGCAGCAAGCTGAAAAAATCCCTGGCTCACGCGGCGGATCTGGCTAAGAAAGTGGAAGAGGCCGGCGGGGAAGACCACGCGGACTTCTATCTGCTGCAGGACGCCAACATCGCCCGCTGCGAGTCCGAGACCGACATGAGCAACCTGGTCAAGATCATCGGCGGCTTCTATGTCCACGATGACAAGGAAGGCATGAAGCTCCTGTCCGAACTCTACGAAGAACACAAGAAACAGAACGTGGTCTTCGACGAGCAGCAGGAAGCCCAGCTGGAGCACGACTCCTTTGCGGATGTCCTGGCGGAAGCGCAGGGCAGCAAAGCCGAAAAAGCCAAGGCCAAGATGGCGGAAGCCGAAGCCAAGGTCAAGGAACTGCAGAAGAAGATCGACGACCATCAGAAGAAGATCGATGCCATGGAAGAAAAGCTGGCCGCCGTCCGCGCCAAATACGCGGATGATGAGGAATTCCAGAAGTACGAAGCCATGCGCGACAACGGCATCGACCTGGCCCGTCTGAAATACACCGAGATGCGCAAGCTGCGCAAGGACCTGCAGATCATCTTCCAGGATCCTTACTCCAGCTTAAACCCCCGCTTCACGGTCGGTCAGATCATCGAAGAAGGCCTTACCACGCACAACATGTACCGTCACGGCTCCAGCAAACTGAGAGCGCACATCGTGAAGACCATGGAAGAGTGCGGCCTGCAGGAATACATGCTGCACCGCTATCCGCACCAGTTCTCCGGCGGTCAGCGTCAGCGTATCTGCATTGCGCGTGCCCTGGCCGTGCATCCGAAATTCGTGGTCTGCGACGAATGCGTATCCGCTCTGGACGTGTCCATCCAGTCCCAGATCATCAACCTGCTGCAGGAACTGCAGGAAAAGCAGCACCTGACTTATATGTTCATTTCCCACGACCTGTCGGTGGTCAAGTTCATTTCGGACCGCATCGCCGTCATGTATCTGGGCAATATCGTGGAGCTGGCCGACAAGAAGACGCTGTTTGACGATCCCCGTCATCCGTATACCGTCGCCCTGCTCAGCTCCATCCCGACCACGGATCCGGGTTCGAAAAACAAGGAGCGCATCGTGCTGGAGGGCAACGTACCCAGCCCGGTCAATCCGCCGCCCGGATGCAAATTCTCGACCCGCTGCTATATGTGCACGGAGAAATGCAAGCGCGTGACTCCGCCGCTGGTAGAGATCGAGCCCAACCACTTCCTGGCGTGTCACTATCCGGAGCGCAAGCTCGGCGAGCACAGAGAATATCTGTTCAAAGTAAAGACCACCAGAGACAATTAATACAGAGGTTTGTTTATGGCTGAAGAAAAGCAGGAAATCACAAGCGAAACGGAACCGGAAACCTGGGATCCCAAAGCGGAAGCGGACAATGAAATGCACCTGGAACGGGGCGATCGGTTCGCGATGCTGGTGGCAGGCTGTCTGACGGTTGCTCTTCCCATTACCCTGCTGATAGTCCTGATCTGTGTCGTAACGATCCTGCTTTTCACCCGCTGAAAGGGGCTCCTCACACCCCGGACACGGACAGCACTCGAAACAAAACGAGGGACGGCTTCGTGCCGTCCCTTTTTTATGGTCAAATAACAAGTATAAAGTCGAAAGAAGAATCCCCCGCTGCAGCGGTCTACCGCGCGATCAGGTCCGTTACGACTTTCTGTGCCAGCAGCAGACCGGCCGCGGCCGGAACAAAGACCGCGGAACCGGGAATATCTTTGCGGGAAAGCCCCTGAGCGGCGCGCAGGCTGATTTCTTCCGCGATCACGGCCTTTTCCTCTTCCCGGACGTTCATCGGCTCCTCGGTGGAATAGACGACGGAAAACGGCGCCAGGCCGCGCTTTTTATATTCCCGCCGCATCACGCGCGCCAGCGGGTCCACCGAAGTCCGGTCGATCCGGTCGATCCTGAGCTGCGAGGGGTCCGTTTTATTGCCGGTCCCCATACAGGAGATAACGGGAACGCCGGCTTCCTGGGCGGCGCGGATCAGGCAGAGCTTGGCGGTGACGGTGTCGATGGCATCGATCACGTAATCAAAGCCCGAAAAATCAAACAGATCCCGCGTTTCGGGCAGGAAGAGGCAGTCACGGATCTCGACCCGGCAGTCCGGATTGATCGCAAGCGCCCGCTCACGGGCCGTCTCTGTTTTCCGGCAGCCCAGTGTGCTGCGCAGAGCCAGGATCTGACGGTTCAGATTGCTTATGGAAAAACAGTCGTTGTCCACCAGCAGCAGATTACCCACGCCGGAGCGCACCAGCGCTTCCAGCGCGTAACCGCCCACGCCGCCCAGTCCGAACAGGGCAACGCGGGCGGTTTCCAGCTTTTTAAGGGCTTCCCGGCCCAGGATCAATTGGATGCGCGCGGTAAAATCACTCATGGGGCTTTTAATCGTCTTCCTCGGTTTTATCCACCCGGATCTGGACCTGGGAGACCAGCGGGCCTTCCACGGCCAGCACCTTGCCGGAGATCGCTTCGTAACTGAATTCATCGCCCACTTCCGGGAAATGGTCCAGCAGTTCGGTGATCCAGCCGCTCAAGGTGGTATATTCACTGTCGAAATCGCGGGGCTCGTAATCGATCTCCTCGAAGGCGTCATAGATATTCATGCCGCCGTCCAGCAGATAAGTGCCGTCCGCCACTTCCTGAACTTCTTCCTCTTCGGGAACGTCGGTCTCATCGTAGATCTCGCCGACGATCTCTTCCAGAATATCTTCGGTCGTCAGGATCCCCATCGTTCCGCCGTATTCATCCAGCACGACGGCCATATTGGTCTTCGTGGAGCGGAATTCCTTGAGGATCTCGTTGATGCTCTTGGTCATATGGACGAACAGCGGCTCCACCAGCATTTCTTCGATATTGACGCTGTCCGCGCCCTGCGTCAGCACGGCTTTGACAAACTGCTTCATGGGCAGGATGCCGATGATATGGTCAATGCTTTCGCGGTAGACCGGAAGACGGGAGAAGCTCATGGCATCCGTATCCTGAAGCAGTTCCTCCACCGGTGATTCGATATCGTAGGCGGAGATATCCACGCGCGGGATCAGAATGTCGTGCGCGGTCACATCGCTGAATTCGATGGCGGATTTGATCAGTTCGCCTTCGGATTCGGTAAAGACGCCTTCTTCCTGGATCGAATCCACGACCATGGCCAGCTCCTCGTCCGTCATGGCGTTTTCGCCTTCTTCGGGCGTCCACAGGCGGCTCAGCCTGTCTACCAGCTTTGTCACGACCCAGACGATCGGCTTAAAGAATGCCATCGCGCCCGTAAGCGGCCGCGCGAAGGCCAGCGCCAGGCGGTTGGCATGCTCGGCGCAGAGGACCTTCGGCAGGATCTCCCCGAAGATCAGAAGCGCCATGGTCGCAATGACTTCCGCATACAGCTCCGCGTTTTTATCCTGCGGGAAGAGGTGCGTGACCGCCAGCAGCGTCACCAGGGACGCCGTCGCGATATTGACCAGATTGTTCCCCACCAGAATGGTGGAGATGGCGCGCACGTAATCCTCCGTGATGGCCAGGGCCTTTTGGGCGCGGCTGCTGCCTTCGTCGGCTTCATGATGCAGACGGGGCTTGCTGGCCGTGGCATAAACGATCTCCGAACCGGAGAAGAAGGCGGACAGACTGATCAGAAAGACGACCAGTACGATGATCAGCTCCATGCTCATGCCGTCACCTCCTGTTCTTCGTCTTCATCCCAGATATCGCCGACCAGTTCTTCCAGAAGGTCCTCCATGGTGACCATGCCTTCCGTGCCGCCCCATTCGTCCTGGATCACGGCCATGTGCGTCTGGCGGCTGCGCATTTCCTCCACCAGGGCGTGCAGGCTCATGTCCGGCTGAATGAAGAACGGATCGGACATCAGGGCGCGGACGTCCGGATAATCGTCCGGGGCCGCGAGTTTTTTCTGCAGGTACAGCTTGGTATTCAAAATCCCGTTGATGTGGTCCAGATCGCCGGTGTAGACCGGCAGACGGCTGAATTTTTCATCCAGGATGGTCTGATACTGCACCGCGGGCGTATCCTCCAGGTTCAGGCCGGTCACGTGCACGCGCGGCGTCATGACCTCCCGCACGGAACGGGTCTTGAATTCGACGGCCGACTGGATCAGCTCGCTTTCTTCGGCTTCCAGGCCGCCTTCGTTTTCGATGGTCTCGACCATGCTGCTGAATTCGTCTTCGGTCATGCTGGGACCGTCGTTTTCGTTTTTGAAGAGCTTTTTAAAGACAAAACTCAGGCCCATGAAGATCCAGTCGACGGGCGTTAAGATCAGCATCAGCAGGCTAAAGGGAAGACTGACGGCGCAGGCCCAGTCGTCCGCCCGCACTTTGGCGATATTTTTGGGGAGCGTTTCCGCAAAAATAAAGACCAGCAGCGTGATCACGACGGTCGCCAGAATGGGACCGCGGACTTCGCCGGCCAGGCGGATCGCGAGAACCGTTGCCAATGCGGTAATAATAACGTGAGCCACATTGTTTCCGATCAGCAGCGTTATCAGGGTCTTATCAAATTTGTCCAGAATTCTGATGGCGCGCCGCGCGCTCCTTTTTCCGTCTTCAGCCCAGGTCATCAGCCGCACGCGGCTGCAGTTGGTATAGGCTGTTTCCGTTCCCGAGAAAAAGGCGCCGACCAGTAAAAGCAGCGCAATGATGAGAATAGATCGTGGAATACTGTCTGGGTCCATTACGGACAAAACCTCCTTGCCCCGAAAGGGCTTATAAATATAATTTAACTGACATTATAAAATGCCCGCCCGGTTTTGTCAATACCGGACGGGCATTCCCTCTTACTGCATGCGGCGGATCAGCGCACGGTAATAATCGACGGCGCCGGTCAGGCT
>CADBQE010000302.1 GCA_902796695.1 uncultured Lachnospiraceae bacterium | reverse complement strand
TCGTAGGGGCCGACGGCCCAGGCCGCCCTCTCTTGCTGCTGCGCAGCAATTCACCTTGTCTGCGATCGGCCCGCGGAGGGAGGACAATCACACCCTGTATGACGGGCCGATCACAGATCGGCCCCTACATAAGGAATCCTTCCGGACCAAAAAACGTGACAAAGGAACCGTCCCCCTGTCACATGCGGGGGGCGGTGTGGTATAATGCGGGAAATATTGATGCGGCGGGGAGATGGAAGATATGAAGCTCGGCATGATAGGTCTGGGAACGATGGGGATGGGCATGGCCCGGAATCTGCTGAAGAAAAACGGCAGCCTGACTGTTTATACGGGAACGGAAGAGAAGCGGAGACGGCTCGCGGAGGAAGGTTTTGACATCGCCGGCTCGTACGCGGACCTTGCGGACTGCGGAATCATTTTCCTCAGCCTTCCGGACGATGCCGTAGTCGAAAAAGTGACGCTCGGGGAAGGCGGCCTGATCCATGTACTTCAGGAATACGGAACGATCGTCGCGGACACCAGCACGGTCTCCCCGGACTGCGCGCGCATGATCGCCTCCGCGTTCGAAGAGCGGGTCGGCGCGTATCTGGATGTGCCGGTGTCCGGCATGCAGGCGCGGGCGGAGGCCGGAACGCTTACGGTGATGGCAGGCGGCCTGCGGGAGGCGTTTGAGGCGGCGAAGCCATATCTGGATATGATCGGAACGACGGTGCTCTACATGGGCGGCTCCGGCTGCGGTCAGGCTGCGAAAATGATCAATAACCTGGCTTACGACATCAACGTCGCCGGGATCGCGGAACTGCTGCCCCTGGCCCTGCGTCTGGGCCTGGACCCGGAGACGATCGGCGCTGTCATAAACAGCGGGACCGGCCGCAGCTATGCGTCCGAATATTTTATCCCGCGCATCCTGGACGGTCAGTTCACCGGCGATTATCCCATCGAAAAGGCCTTCAAGGACCTGGCTCATGCCGAAGAGACCGAAGCCGCGGAAGATCTGAATCTGCCTATGACAAACGCCGCAGCGTCCGTCTTCCGTCGTGCGATGGAAGAGGGCTGCGGCGCTTTCGGCAAAGGCGGACTGATCCGCGTCTGGGAAGAGGAGATGGGCGTGCATTTCCGCCGGGAAAACCCGGATTTATGACTCTTTCCGCCTGCTTTCGATCCGGACCCGTCCTTCGTGGATGCTCTTCTTAAAGAAATCCTTCACGGAGCAGCCGGCGCGGCCGGAGGAGGCGCAGGCGCAGGCACACGCGCACGATGAGGCGCACGCGCAGGAGGAAGCGCACGAAGATGCACATGCGCAGGAAGAATGATGCGATCCGCCGCCGCCGGAACGGGTCCGTCCGCCTCCGCCGGAGCGCGGGCGGGAGACCGGAACATTGACCACATTCACGCGGATGTAGGTGTTCGGGGAATCGCCGTAGTGATAGGTGCCGGTCAGCGTGTACTTTTCGGGCTTTTCGATCTGGTTCTCCTCTACGACTTCCTTGCTCTTGATCATGCTGCGGCCGCAGTAAGGGCAGTTGTCCTTGCCTTCTTCGCGCGCGGAGCCGCAGCTGGGGCAGTTTTCGTAATACTCGATCTTGGTGCGGGTGATCTTTTTCTCCGTGGTTTTTTCCGTGCCGAAGCCGGCTCCGCCGGAGATCCAGCGGATGAATTTGACCAGGAGAATGATGGGGACGGCAAAGAAGCCGATCACGAAAATAAACGCGAACAGGCCGCCCACGATCTCATAAAACCGGGGCGAAGATCCGCCGCCGTTCCCGCCGCCGTTTCCGCCCCATTCGGTCGGCTCAGGGGGGTTCAGTTCGCTGCCCATCTGGCGGCTGACGTCAAAACCGAACGCGTTATTCGGGTAAACGACGCTCATCGTGTAGCGTTCACCGGAGGAAAGTGCGGAGGTGAATACCATATAGCCGTCCTCCATCGTGCAGTCCGGCTGCCAGGCGCCCGCCTGATCCGCGTTCCAGCGGATCACAAGTTCTTTCACGGTCATGCCGTCAAACCAGGCCGGCGTGAAAGTATAAACAGTCTCGCCCTCGCGCCATTTGTCGATCTGATACATGTGATCCTGCGTCATCGAAAACTCCACGACCACGTTTTCTCCGGCATAATACTCACGGTCCAGGTAGATCGCGAGTTTAGTGCCGTTGTCTTCGATGCTGTCGATCGTATCGCTCAGGGGCTGTATGTTTTCGTGAAAACTGTTCGGAACCCCGAGATTGATCCAGTCGAGGGGGCCGTATTCCTTGTCGTCCAGCACCTTCCAGTCGATGTGATAGGTCATCTGCAGGGAGGCGTCGTCGTTAACGTCCACCGTGATCGTAAAATTCAGGATCTCGTCGGTCGCGGCGGCCCGCGCGGGGACGGAGGAACACAGGAAGCCGGTCAGCAGAACGGCAGCCAGCAGCAGGAGAGCGGCGAACTTTTTCAGAATCTTGCGCATCAGCAGTACCTCCTTAAAGGACATTCGCCCGTCATGGCGGAGGAAAAGCTGCGGTGCTCCAGACAGGCCGGGCTGTTCCAGATCGTTTCCCAGTCGTCGGTCAGCATATTGCCGAGCGGGGCATCGGAGAGCCAGCTCTGGCAGGGCACCGCATGGCCGGCGGGCGTGACCGCCATATTGGAAAGACAGGCGCCGCAGGACGGGGCGGGAATATTCAGCTCTTCAAAGACCTCCGGACGGATCCACCCGGGCGAGGTGAACGCGATCTCCATGCCGTTTGCGTGGCAGTAGGCGACCGCTTCCCGCAGGATCTTTTCCAGTTCCTCGCCGGTCAGCTGCAGGCGTTCGGACGCTTCCTCCGCCGCGTTGCCGGTCGTGATGAGGCCGGAGCAGGTCACGTAGATCACGCCCTTTTCATGCAGATATTCGAGTGTTTTGACATAATCCCGGTTCAGCGTGCAGAGCGGGGTGTTGATGCTGACGGACAGGCCGGCGGCCAGCGCATTGTCGATGCCCGCCGCCGTATTGGCAAACTGCGGCGCACCGACCAGCCGGTTGTGCACGGCCGGATCCGGCGAATAAAGCGTGATCTGAACGCTGTCCAGCTCGGCCTCGCGCAGCTTACGGCAGGCATCCGCGGTCAGCCGGATCCCATTGGTGTTCAGGCGGG
>CADBQE010000301.1 GCA_902796695.1 uncultured Lachnospiraceae bacterium | reverse complement strand
GGCGCATTCTGTGCGTTAGAGGATTCGAACCCCCGACCTTTTGGTCCGTAGCCAAACGCTCTATCCAGCTGAGCTAAACGCACCCGCTCCCCGAAGGGGCAAAGCGTATGTTACCGCGGGTTCCGGAAAATGTCAAGGGGTTTGGGGAAATTTTTTTGATTTTTTTTGGCGGAAGGCCGGCCGGTGCGGCGGACGGCCGGCTGCACCTCATTTTTTAGGTGACAGAAGCAGATCCGTGTGCTATACTATTCCCCGGATTTTTCAAAACAGATTTGAGGAGGCATGAAATGGCCAGAGAATGTGATAATACGAGCTGCGGCCGGGAAAGCTGCGAAGGCTGTCCGTCCGCGGGCGGAGGCGGCACCGCGGATTTTGCGGCGCCCATGAACGGGAACAGCCGCATCGGCAAGGTGATCGGGATCGTCAGCGGCAAAGGCGGCGTAGGGAAATCTTCCGTGACCGCGCTGCTGGCCGTAGCCTTAAGAAGAATGGGATACCGGGTCGGGATCCTGGACGCGGACGTTACCGGACCCTCCATCCCGCACCTGTTCGGCATTCATGAGCAGCTGGGCGCCGTGGGAACGGAAATTCTGCCGGCCGTAACGAAGACCGGGATCGAGATCGTATCCATCAACCTGGTGCTGGAAGATACGACCGCGCCCGTGATCTGGCGGGGCCCCATCCTGGGCGGCGTCATCAAACAGTTCTGGTCCGACGTGATGTGGGGCGAACTGGATTACCTGCTGGTCGACATGCCCCCCGGAACGGGCGACGTGCCGCTGACCGTTTTCCAGTCCCTGCCGTTAAACGGCGTCATTCTGGTGACCTCTCCCCACAGCCTGGTGGGCATGGTCATGGAGAAGGCCTATCATATGGCGGAAATGATGAATATCCCGGTCCTGGGCGTGATCGAAAACTACAGCTTCCTGCGCTGCCCGGACTGCGGCAAAGAAATCGAGCTGTTCGGAAAGAGCACGACGGCGGAATGGGCGGCGGCTCACAATATGCCGCTGATGCTCCGGCTTCCGCTTGATCCCGCGGTCAGCGCGTACGGCGGGGACGGCCGGACGGAAGAGTACCCCGGACGCGAAATGGAGCAGGTCATCCGGTATTTATAAGAGAGGTTCACGAAATTGAAGAAATTGAAAAGAGCGGCAGCGCTGCTGATGGCAGCCGTCATGCTGATCACCATGGGAGAGCATCCCGTGCAGGCGGAGACCGTCATCGGCCGGGAGGACCACCGGATCGTGGAAGCCCCGGGCTATGCGAAGCCGGCAGCTCCGGAAATCAACTCCGATACGGCCATCGTGATCGAACTGAACTCCGGCGTCATGCTGTATTCCAAGAACATCCATCAGCGGATGTATCCGGCCAGCATCACCAAGGTCATCACCGCGCTGATCGCACTGGAACAGTGCAGTCTGGAAGACAAGCTGGTGCTTTCCTATAATTCGATCCACGACCTGGTGGAAGGCGGCGAAGACGGCCGCCGGCGGTTCTACGAAGGCCAGTCCTTCACGATCGAAGACGCCGTCTATGCGCTGAGCCTGAACTCGGTCAACACCATCGGCTACGCGCTGGCGGAAAAGATCGACGGCAGCCTGGACGCGTTCTCCAACCGGATGAATGCCCGGGCCCGCGAACTGGGCGCCATCAATACCACCTTCCACAACCCGCACGGCCTGAATGACCTGCTGCATATGACCACGGCCTACGACATGGCCATGATCATGTGGGGCGCCATCCAGAACGACATGTACCGCAAGATCGCCGGGACCCGGAGCTACAGCTTCACGGACGACGACGGACACGAGATCGTCTGCGACCACAACTACCTGGTGTTCCAGCCCACCTCCGATTATTACGACGAGCGCGTCATAGACGGCAAGACCGGCTGGGTGGAAGAAGCGGAGTATACCCGCGTCGTGTATGCGAAGCAGGGCGACCTGGACGTGATCTGCGTGACGTTCCATGCGGATACGACCCATGATGCCTATATGGACGTCCGGAATCTGCTGGACTATGCCTTCAACAATTTCTCCCTGACGGAGCTGCCCGAATTCGGAAACGGCGGGGAGATCACTTCCGAAGTGCAGGATGAGAAGACCGGCGAAGCATATACGCTGCGCGTGAAGGCCGGAGCCGGACAGAGCACGACCGGCGCGGCGGTGCTGATCCCGAATTCCTACGCGGACCTGGAATGGAACACCGAACTGCTCCCGGACGGAGAGGGCGGCCTGAAGGCGGTCGCTTCGCTGGGCGACGTCGTGCTGGGCACCTATCCGCTCACCACTTCCGTGATCCGTGAGACGGTGCCGGTCACCGAGACCGCTCCGACAGAAGATGAGACCGGGGAAAGCGGCAAAGCCGAATCCCCGACCGGGCCTTCCGCTCCGACTTCCTCCACACGCGTTCCGTCCACGACGGGCACCCGGACCCCGGAAACGGATCCGGCCGGCACCAAGAGC
>CADBQE010000300.1 GCA_902796695.1 uncultured Lachnospiraceae bacterium | reverse complement strand
TTCCCTTTCCGCGGCCGTCCACGAAAAAGCTTTCGCCGGGCACGTAGGCCACCTTGGCCGGCAGAACAAAATCCAGCAGTTCCATGGAGGAGTAGCCTTCCGGCAGCTCCGACCACAGGAACAGGCCGCCTTCCGGGACGATCCATTTCATCTGCTTCGGGAAATATTTCTTCAGCAGGTCCAGCACAGCATCGCGTTTTCTGCGGTACAGTGCGCAACTTTCCTGAATATGCGGTTCCCACAGGCCCTGACGGCAGTACTCGTTCACGATCAGCTGGTTTAACGTCGGGGTATGCATATCGTCATTCTGCTTGGCCAGCACCAGCTTCTTCGCGATTTCCTCGTTGGTCACGGCATAGGCTACCCGCAGGCCGGGGGCGATGGTCTTGGAGAAAGATCCCATGTAGATCACCTGTCCCAGCGTATCCAGCGTCTTCATGTGCGGAACGGCTTCTCCGTCCACGCGGAGTTTTCCGTACGGGTCGTCCTCGATCACCAGGACGTTGTGCTTCTGCACGATCTCCATGATCTGCCGGCGGCGCTCCCAGGGCAGCGTGATGCCGGAGGGATTCTGGAAGTTCGGGATCATATAGATCAGCTTGACGGGGCCTTCGTTCAGCTTCTCTTCCAGCGATTCGGGAATCATGCCGCAGTCATCGCCGTCCACCGGCACGATATTTGCGCCGTAGATGCTGAAGATCTTAAGTGCCGCCACATACGTGGGGCTTTCCACCAGCACGGTGTCGCCGGGGTTAAGGAGCGAGCGGGCCAGCATATCCATGGTCTGCTGCGAACCCGTCATAATGGAAATATTTTCCACTTTGCTGGGAACGCCTTCCCGGGTCATCAGATCCGCCACGAACTCCCGCAAAGGAAGGGCGCCGCTGGATACTCCGTACTGCAGCGCAAACGTGCCGTTTTCCAGCAGGATCCGGTGTGCGATCTCAGCCAGCTGCTCCGCCGGGAACGTTGTCGGATCCGGATTTCCGCCCGCAAAAGAAATAAAACCGGGCTGAGTGGTCCATTTATATAGCTCACGAATAATGTTGCCCTTCAGTTTTTTGAATACGTCTGAGAAAAGAACTTCTGTATCGAACATCTTTGCCTCCTTCGGTTTTTGCCGGCCGACCCCGGTGTTTATCCAATTATACGAATACTGCTATGTTGTTTAAATTATACCAAGCCCGGCCTGCCGGTTCTTTCTACTTTTATGCAAAAAAAGCGCTGTGTTTTTCTATTTTTTGAAGCATTTCCCCAATCGCGCCGCCGATATAGGGCTTGACGTGTTATATTGTATGTATAATTGCCGTCAAACGCCAGTTTTTTGCGGCATCCGGGCCTTCACTTTTTAAAAGATTTGAATCTCCAGGTTTCAGAGATGTCCCATTTAAAAAAGAGAGACAGCCTCCTTTCGGATTTGCTGTCTCCCCGATTCTCTTTACCGTGTCCGGATCAGCTGTTTCTGCCCTGCTGCGCATCCAGAACGCGTTTTTTAATAAACTCATAGATCCCGCCCACTTCGATCAGATCCAGGCTCTTCTGCGGGATCCTTTTGCACGGAAGGACTTTGCCGGAATCCGGCAGATGCAGTTCGCACCGCTCCCAGTCAAATTCGACCCGGTCTCCTTTTTTCACTTCCTTCAGGATCCCCTCGCATTCGATCAGGGGATACCCTCTGTGCGAGTTGGCCCGGTAAAAGCCGGGGCAGAACGATTCCGCTATGATCGCCGAAATGCCGTTCAGCGCCATTCCGACGGGCCCCGCGATATGCGGATGACCGTAGCCGAAATTCGCAGCGCACACCACCACATCGCCCGGTTCCGTTTCTTCCCGGAACTGCGGATAGATGTCTTTCATGCACAGCTGCTTCAGCAGCACCGGATCCGTTACGGTATAGTTGCCCATCCCGCAGATCAGGTCCACGTCGAAATCCGGTTCTTCAAAGATATACGCGACTTTTCCTTTAATTTCCGGAAGCATCGTTCCCTCCTTCCTGCAGCAGCGTTCGCGGATCCGTAATGACGCCGGTCAGCGCCGCCGCGGCAATCGCGTAAGGGCCGGCTGTAAAGATATCAGCCAGACGGCTTCCCAGACGGCCCGGAACGTTGATCTGCGCATCGGCCAGACAGGTTTCTCCGGAAGCCAGCGCGCCGGTCTTCCCGTAGCAGAAATCACAGCTGGGATAATGCACCCGGGCGCCGCAGTCGATCAGCCGGGACATCACGCCGTTTTCCGCCATTTCCTTCTGGATTCCGATCGTGGAGGGAACGCAGAGCAGGCGGAAGCCTTCTTTCACCTTTTTCCCGTCCAGGATCTCCAGAAGCTGTTCAAAATCCTCCATGCGGCCCGAGGCGCAGGAGCCGACCAGGCCCGCATCCACCGGTCTTCCCAGATAATCCTTTACATATCCGATATTGGCCGGGGTCGGAGGGACCAGCAGCATCGGTTCGACCTCGTCCAGATCGATCTCGAACGTTTTCGTGTAAACCGCATCCGGATCCGGCGCATACCGTTTCGAAGCGCTGCGGCCGTATTTAGCCAGATACGCGTCCGTCTGCTCATCCTGCTCGAACACCGCGGTCTTGGCGCCCAGGAACATGATCTGGTTGCCGATAGTAAAGCGGTCGCCGATGCTGAGGTTCTTTAATCCCTCACCGCCCATTTCCACGCAGGCGTTAAGGGCGCCGCTGGGGCCGATCAGCTCCAGCATCCGCATCTGCACGTCCCGGCCGCAGACGCCGCGCTGCAGGCGGCCGCGGAAATTGACCCGGACGGTCTCCGGACAGGTCAGTTCCACATCCTCCAGCAGCATGGTCTCCAGGATCTCTCCGCTCATGGGGAAAAGCGGAACGCCCAGCGCCGAAAACAGGCACGCGTGCGCGTCATGGTGAAGTGCGATCATCCCGGGCACCAGATACTTTTCGCAGATGATCTGGTGGCTCACGCCTTCCCCGTCGATCATCTGAAAGCCGAACCTTCTGACGAATTCCCAGGTATCCTTATGGATCTCCTGCTCCTCCGCGGTCCCGCCGGGGTAGAAGTGGTCGATGCCGATCACGACCCGTTCCGGGTGCGGAGCTTTCGTGATCCCCATCTCCTTGACCATCTTCAGAAAACGGTCTACGTATCCGGGCAGTTCATACATGCAGGTCAGGTCCGGAACGATCATGACCTCCTCTCCGGCCTTAACGGGACGTCCGACATGCTCGGAGAATATTTTTTCAATTACAGTCTGCTGCAAAACAACGATCTCCTTTCAGTGATTCAGGACAAAAAGAGCGGGCAGACGGAGAAATCTGCCCGCCCGAAGGAAAAAGAGAGTACAGATTCAAAGGGTGCGGCCGTTTACTTGAACAGGCCGATCTCCTTGTAGTAGCGCATGGCGCCGGGATGGACCGGAACGGCCTTGGAGATCTCCAGCATGTCTTCCTTCAGCATCCACTTGGCGATTTCGGGATAGGACTTGCCGGCTTCTTCCCAGTGCTCCCAGATCACGCGGGTCAGTTTGTAGACCATTTCCTCATCCATATCTTCGCGGCAGGCAATGATCGCGAACGCGGAGACCGCATTGATATCCTGCGTCTGGTTCTTGTAGCTGCCGGCGGGGATCGTTACGCGGGCCCATTCGGGATGACGGGACAGGTAATTGCTCAGCTTGTCCTCATCCATGTTGATAAGCTTGACGCCGCTCTTGCTGTATTCCACTTCCTGGACCGTGGCCTTGGGCCATACGCCCATCATGACGAATACGTCGATCTGGCCGTCGGACAGGCCGGAGGAAGCTTCAGAGTCGCTCAGGTAGCTGACGGCGCCGCCCTTGGCTACGATGCTGTCCAGGGAGATGCCGTATTCCTCTTCCAGGAAGGGGATAAAGAACGCGTTTCCGGTGGAGCCGGCCACGCCGAGGCCGAGCTTGATGTTGTTGCCGGCGAGGTCGGCCAGCGAGTTGATCTTGCTGTCGCCGAGGGTCACGATCTGGATAGCGGCAGGGGTCATCGGGGCGATTACGTTCACGCCTTCATACTTGACTCCTTCAAAGAACTGCTGATCTCCCTGAGAAGCCAGGTAGGCCATGGTGTGGTGCGTGAAAGCCAGGTCGGTTTCCTTGTTGACCAGGGCCTTCAGGTTCGGGATCGATCCGCCGGGGTTGATCGTCACGTTGATGTTCGCGTATTCCTGCCACAGCGGCATATAGGTCGCGGCGATGTTGTACAGCGTGGCACCCGGAGAGGTGCAGTAGAACGTCAGGAACTGAGTCTTGTCATAGGGCTGCAGCTTGTCGGACTGCTGGGCGGCCGTGGTGCCGTCCTTCGGGGCTTCCGTGGCGGGAGCGGGTGCAGCCGTCGTGGCAGCGGGATTGGAGCCGCCGCAGCCGCCCAGTACGGACATCAGCATCAGCGCGCTCAGGATCAGGGCGATAACCTTCTTCATGTTTTGTCTCCTTTTTTTGTTATTAAATATTTGCAGACTCTCTGCAATTTATTCCTTGTTGTTCTTCTCCGCGGGCTTTTCTTCTTCCGTCTTCCGGGGTTTGAGTCCCAGAATGCACATGTCGATGACCGCGACCACAAAAATCAGCACGATCGCAAGATTCGTATGGCGGGAAAGGATCTTGGTAAAGCCCATGATGAGCAGGGCTGCGGTGAAAACGCCGAGCGCCAGCCATCCGCGGAAATCACTGAAATACTCTTTTATCTGGTCTTTCATTGTCATATCCTCCTCATTCCTTCCCGCGGGAATCAGACCGCAGGCTGCGCTTTACGCTGCGCCATCAGCTGAAGCACCACTCCGACCGCGACCAGTGCGATGCCGATACCGTCCGTCAGCAGACCGGGGACCATAAGCATAATGCCGCCCGCCAGCCACAGAGGTCTCTGCCACAGCGGAACATTGGTCTTGAAGAAGCCTTCCAGCGCTACCCCGAAGGACCAGCAGCCGATCATCGCGGTGGCCGTCGCCAGAATGATGTCCAGAACGGTGCCTTCCTGCAGGATCAGGCTGGGCTGATAGACAAAGATGAACGGAATCAGGAAAGCCAGCAGGCCCAGGCGGAATGAAATCCATCCGGTTTTGGTAGGCGATCCTCCCGAGATTCCCGCCGCGGTAAACGATGCGACGCAGACCGGCGGGGTGATGGCGTTGATGCAGCCGAAGTAGAAGCAGAACAGGTGGGCGGCCAGCATGCCGACCCCCATATTGATCAGGGCCGGCGCCATGATGACGGCGACGGTGACATACACGGCCGTTGTCGTCATGCCCATGCCCAGGATCAGGGCGACCACCGCCACCAGCAGCAGGGCCAGCGGAAGGCTGTTGTTGCAGATCTTCACGATCTGGTGCGCAAAGGTCAGGTTCAGGCCGGTATTGGAAATGCCCCCGATAATCACGCCGGCCGCACCGGACGTAACGGAGACCGCCGCGCAGTCCTTGATGCCCTGCATGATGCCGTCCATCACGCCGCGGCCGTCCATGCGCGTCTTCTTGTTGATCGTCGACACGATCAGCAGCGACGCGATGGCAATTAATGCCGCGAACTGCGCACTCTTGTTCTGCGCCAGGAAGTAGACCATCAGGATAATGGGGATCAGAAGCATCCATCCCTCTTTCATGACTTTCCGCAGCTTGGGGATCTTCTCGGAAGGCGTTCCCTTAAGGCCCAGCTTGCCGGCCCGCAGGTCTACCTGGAAATAAACAGCCACGAAATACAGCACGGCCGGGATAGCGGCCGCCGCCGCGACCTGAATATAGGGAATGGCTACGTTCTGCGCCAGAATGAAGGCCGCCGCGCCCATCATGGGCGGCATGATCTGTCCGCCGGTGGATGCCACGGCTTCCACGGCGCCGGCAAATTCCTTGTCATAGCCGATGCTCTTCATGAGCGGGATCGTAACGGAACCTGTCGAAGCCACGTTGGCGACCGCGGAGCCGGACAGCGTGCCGAAGCAGGCGCTGGCCACGACAGCGGCTTTGGCGGGGCCGCCGCGCGATTTGCCGGTCACGGCCGTCGCGACGTCAATGAAGAAATCACCGGCGTGAGACGTCGTCAGCAGCGCGGCAAAGACCATGAACAGCACCACATAGGTGGACATGGCCGTAATAGGGGACCCGATCAGGCCGTCGACGCGGACAAACACAAAGTCCACCATCGTACGCAGGCTCAGGCTCTTGCGCATCAGGAAGCCCGGCAGGCTTTCCGCGATCAGGTTCTGGCCGAAGAACACGATCGCAATAATGACCATGGCCATGCCCGCCACTCGTCTGGAAAGCTCCAGCAGGATCAGCAGGTACAGGATGCCGAAGATCAAATCCGCGTCCGAAATATTGCCGAACCGGACGATAAAGGCCTCGATATCCCAGATGATATAGATCCAGCAGGCCAGCATGATCCCGGCCATGCCCATGTCGCAGTAGAATGACAGCTTCTCGTGCTTCCTGCTCATCGGACGGATCAGCAGCACGATGATCATCATCAGCGACAGATGGGTGTAGCGGAAAACATAGGTGTTGGGAATCCCCCAGATACCCGCCAGCAGATGGAACAGCGCCAGGGCTATTGCAAAAACACCCGACAGGAATTTTCGGATCTCCCGCATTTTCTCAACGGACAACATTCTGTTAATTCACCCTCCTATCTGATCAATCTCCACGTCAGCTTCAATTATCGGCCTTATTATACGGGAAGGCCGCCGTCCCCGTCTTGAATGATATTTTTCTTTTTGGTAATATCGTCCTTTTTTTCCGGTTTCGAGCCCTTAAACCCTGCTGTTGCGGTACTGGCCCGGCGTGACCCCCAAAACGGTACGGAAGCACTTCGTAAAATAGGACTGGTCGTCGAAACCGACTTCCTGGGCCGCCTCCGCGATCGACACGCCCTGGCTGAGCAGCTGGCAGCTGTGTTCGATCCGCAGCCGGTTCTGCAGCGTCGTATAGGAGCAGCCCAGTTCATCCTTCAGGATCTTGCAGAAATACGATCGGGACAGATTAACGTGCGAAGCCGCTTCGCTCAGCGATATTTTTTCCGACAGATGCCTGCGGATATACTCCACGCTGGCGGAAACGACCTGTTTGTGCGTGACGCCGCTCAGGTCCATCACATAGCTCAGAAAAACCGTCAGCCCGCTGTGCAGCCAGCTTTTCAGTTCATCGGTTTTTCGTGTGTCCATCCGTTCCAGATGTTTCCCGCAGAAGGCGGCCAGCTCGCTTTTCTCCGCGCCGGCCCGCATAGCCGCCCGGCTCATGCGGATGAACAGCTCCGCCACCTGCCAGCGCAGGCCGTTTTCTTCATCCTCCAGCCTTTCATACATGGTCTCGATGATCTGGTTGAGATATTCCCGTGCTCTCTGTTCGTCCGCGCCGCGGATGGCGGCGCACAGCAGCTTCAGGTCGTCGATCGCGTAGGCGTTGCGGAACACGCCTTCAGACAAAGGGCCGAAGAGGCGTACCGCCTCCCCGGCCCCGTCACGGATCAGCTGTCTGTCAGTGATCGTCTTCATGGGTTTTTACCGTGCGTTTTCCTTATACCCCGGATTCGCCAGATAATTGACCTTCTCTCCGTTAAAGAAGTGATGGAACTCCTCCGCCAGCGTCAGGATGGTCCGGTCCATGCTTTCCACGGTGGAAGCGCCGATATGCGGCGTGGCGATCAGGTTGGGCGCCTTAAACAGCGGCAGGTCGCCCGGCGCCGGTTCCTGACAGAAGACGTCCAGCGCCGCGCCGGCGATCACGCCTTCTTCCAGAGCACGCTTTAAGTCCTCTTCCACTACCAGCGGGCCGCGCATCTCGTTGATGAAATAAGCGGTGGGCTTCATGAGCTTCAGGCGCTCGTAATTCACAAATCCGCGCATTTCCTCGGTCATGGCCGTGTGGAAGGATACGAAGTCCGCGGCGGCCAGCACTTCTTCAATGCTGTCCATCTTCTTTACGCCGGTGCCCACGGAAGCCATCCGCTCCGCGTCCACGTAGGGGTCAAACGCGATCACTTCCATGCCGAAGCCGAGGGAAGCCATCGAAGCCAGACGGCGGCCGATGCGGCCCAGGCCCACGATGCCCAGGGTCTTGCCATAGATATCGTGTCCCGCGAATTTGTCGCGGTCCGAGAACCTGCCTTCCACGCGCAGCGCATGGTCCGCGGGGATCGTGTGCTTGGCCAGGTTCAGGATCATGCCCATGACGTTCTCCGCCACGGAGATCGCGTTCGCTTCCGGCGTATGCACCACGGCGATGCCCTTTTCTTCCGCCAGCTTCACGTCGATGCCGTCCAGGCCCACGCCGTGCATGCCGATGATCTTCAGATTCGGCGCCGCTTCGATCAGCTCCGCCTTCACCGGCGTCATGCGGGCGATAATGCCGTCCGCTTCGCCGATCAGCTTTTTCACATCCGCCACCAGGTTGCTCTCGGAGCGAATCACTTCAAAGCCGTATTCTTCCAGCTTCGCAAGGCCGGCCGGACGCACCTGGTTGGTCAGTAAAATTTTAGGTCTGCTCATGATTATTTCCTCTTTTGTACTGTCGGGCAGAGAAATATTTCCTCTGCCCGACTTTCAAAGACTTTTTAAATGATTCCTTTTTCTCTCAGTTCCTGAATCTTTTCCGGACTGTAGCCCAGGATCGTGGAATAGATCTCGTCGTTGTGCTGGCCCAGGGTAGGCGCAGGGCAGCGGATCTCGGGGCCGCCTTCCTCCATCTTGATCGCGGAGTTGATAAAGCGGGTCGGTCCCACTTCCGGATCGTCGATCTCCGGGAACATGTTCCGGGCTACGCCGATCTGCTCGTTGGCCACCACCTGGTCGATCGTCAGGATCGGAGCGCAGGCAAATCCCTTCGGCAGCAGCGTGTCGATAACCTCCTGCGTGGTCAGGGACATGGTCCAGGCTTCCACGTAAGGGTCCAGCTCCTCACGGTTCTTCACGCGCAGCGCGTTGGTCAGGAAGCGCGGATCTTCCGCCAGCTCCGGATGCCCGATGATATCCACCAGCATGGCCCAGAATTTGGGCGCGCTGCCGTTGATGACGCAGTAGCCGTCCTTGGTGTGATAGCCGCCGCCCGGCGCGGAGGAGGTGTAGCGGTTGCCGTTCTTGTACGGCACCTTGCCCGTGGCCAGGTAGACTTCCACCATGGAAGCTTCCGCGACCACACCGCCGTCCGTTAAGGAGATGTCGATGAACTGGCCTCTGCCGGTCTTTTCCCGAAGGCGCAGCGCCGCCAGGATGCCGATGGTCAGATGCAGGCCGCCGATCACGTCGCAGAGCGAAGCGCCGCAGCGGACCGGATCGTCTTCCGGCCAGCCGGTGATGCTCATGATGCCGGACCAGGCCTGGCTCATGGTATCATAGCCCGCGCGGTTCCGGTAAGGGCCCGTGGAGCCGAAGCCGGAGATGCAGCCGTAGATCAGGCCGGGGTTGACTTTCTTTAATTCCTCGTAGCCGAGGCCCAGCTTATCCATCGTGCCCGGCCGGAAGTTTTCCACCAGCACGTCCACGGTCTTGACCAGCTCCAGGAAGACTTCCTTGCCGGTCTTTAAGTCCAGCGTGATGCCTTTCTTGGAACGGTTGAAGTTCTTGTAGTAGCAGCTGACGTTGTTGCCGTCTTTATCCTTCTTCATGGGGGCAAAGCCGCGGGAATCGTCGCCCCGTCCGGGCTGTTCCAGCTTGATGACTTCGGCGCCCATGTCGCCCAGCAGGGCAGCGCAGGACGGGCCCGCCAGAACGCGGCCCATGTCCAGTACGCGGATGCCTTCTAATGCTCCTGCCATTTCTTTCTCCTTTCCCGATCAGCCTTTTTCGTTGCCCAGGATCATGCAGGCCGCGATCTGAGGCGGGCCGCCGAAGGTCTGGGACAGGCCGCGGTGTACATCCTTCAGCTGGCGGGCAGGGTTGTCTACCTTATACTGCAGCTGCTTGTAGATCTCGTAGGTCATGCGGATGCCCGAAGCGCCTACCGGGTGGCCGAAGCACTTTAAGCCGCCGTCCACGTTGACGGGCAGTTTGCCGGTGCGTTCGAAGTAGCCTTCGTTGATGTGCTGATACGCCGTGCCGCGCGGAATGAAGCCGAAGTCTTCATAAATGCACATCTCGGTAATGGAGAAGCAGTCGTGCACTTCCGCCAGGTCCAGATCCTCGGAAGGATTGGTGATGCCGGCCATTTCATAGGCCATCTTGGCGGTGTTGCGCAGCGCTTCGAAGCTGGTCCAGTCGAAGTCGCGGCAGCGGTAATGAGGCGTGATCATATCCGTCGAGCAGCCGAAGCCCTTGATGTAGATCGGGTCGTCGCGGAATTTCTTCGCGATATCCGCGCGGCAGAGGATGGCAGCGGCGGCGCCGTCGCTGTTGCCGCAGCAGTCATACAGGCCCAGAGGAGACGCGATCAGGGGAGCCTTCAGGACCTGCTCCAGCGTGACTACGTTGTGGCAGTGAGCCTTGGGGCTTAAGGAGCCGTTGGCATGGTTCTTCACGCTGATCTTGGCCAGCATGGTCTTGCCCTGTTCATAGGTCAGGCCGTATTTCTTGAAATAGGCTTCCGCGATCAGAGCGAAGGAGCCCGGAGCGTCGCGGCGGGTCTCACGGACCGGGTTCAGACCGCGGCCCACGCCCAGTCCGCCGGCGCCTCTGTCTTTCAGCTTTTCGGCGCCGATCGCCAGCGCGATGTCGCACATGCCGCTCTTGACGGCCAGCGCCGCGTTGATCAGAGCGATATGGCCCGCGGTGCACCAGTTTTCATTGCGGGTGATCGGGATCCCGTGCATTTTCAGGGCATCGGCCACCGGGGTGCCGGAGCAGTTGTTCGGGGCGTTCGTGTTGGCAAAATAGCCTACTTTGATGTCCTTGGGACCCACGCCGGCGTCTTCGAAGGCTTCGAAAGCCGCCTCAATGATCAGGTCTTCCAGACCGGTGTCCCAGCGTTCACCGAACTTGGAGCAGCCCATGCCGATGATCGCCACTTCATCTTTAAATCCGTCTTTTTCGAAATACATGGTTACACAGTCTCCCTTCTTAACGGCCGAAGCTTCCAGAAGTAGTTCGGGAAGTTGCCCAGATGATGCATTAACCGGAAAGTGAATTCCACATCCATGCCGGCGTGGACTTCATCCTTTTTGTAGTTGGTCATAATGGTATAGACGTGGCAGCCGTCGGGCATTTCCGCCACGGCCTGGATGATCTGCGGATCATCGCTGCGGCCGGCGTACTGGTCTACCGAATAAGTGAAGATCTTGCCGACCTGATCGGACAGGCGGAATTCTTCGTAATCGTCCAGAGAGCCGCAGACGTCGCAGACGCGTGCCACGGGGTACAGCGTCGCACCGCACTTTTTGCAGCGGCTGGCATGCAGAGCGATATTGATGTTCTGCTCGCGCCAGGTCTGGGAAGTAGAGGCCGGAAGCTTGAAGGCTCCGCCGGGTTCGGCCGGAGCGATATCACGCCAGGACAGGAAGCGCGCGTAGGAATCGATCTCCGCACGGGTCTCCAGATAGCGGCGGATCTGGCCTTTGCCTTCCAGCTTCTTGATCTCATCCGTTACGGTAAGGGAGAAGGCGTTGGCGCCGTTGCCGTAGTCCACGACCAGGATCTTTTCGCCGGGCGCCGCGTTCTCCAGCGCGTTCACCAGGCCCAGCAGCGCCTGCGCGGCACCGGTATCGCCCGCGTTCAGCAGCAGGGTATCCACCAGCTTTTCTTCGGCGATGCCGAACTTGGCCGCGATCTTGCCCTGCAGCTTGGCATTCTGGGCGACCAGAACGACCTTGTCGTAATCCGCTGCCTTCGTGCCGCTGACCTTTTCAAACTTCTTCAGGATGATCTTCATCTCGCGCAGATAGCCTTCTTCGTCACAGAAGCGGCCTTCCGCGTGCAGCGTGTACTTGTCGCCGGCGTTGCGCCAGTAGTCGTTGATCTCTTCGCTGACGGAGACAAAGCAGTCTACTTCGGCCAGCAGGTCATCGCCGGTGCCGACAACAACCGCGGCAGCGCCGTCGCCGAAGCCGCTCTCCTGCGCGCTCTTGGGGAAGCCGTTGCGGGCGTCCGCCGCCGTGACCAGGACGCTTTCGCCGGGGTTGGCAGCCGCGCTGTCCAGCGCCGCTTTGAGCGCGTTGGTGCCGGCGCGGGTCGTGCCCATCACGTCGGCGGCAAAAATGTCCTCATCTTTCAGATCCAGCGCGACGGCGATCAGGGATGCGTGCGCTTTTTCCGCGTAAGGACCGGTCGTGGAAGCAAAATACAGCGTATTGACCGCTTCCCGTTCCGCAAAGCGGAAGCAGCCCATAGCCGCTTCGACAGCCATGGTCACGCTGTCTTCATCCACGTCGGCTACGCTCTTTTCCCCTTTGCCGCCCCGGCCGCCCCAGGCCTGGCCTAAAGCCGCGCGGG
>CADBQE010000299.1 GCA_902796695.1 uncultured Lachnospiraceae bacterium | reverse complement strand
TCTCCCCGCGGTCCGGACGGGGCGGAACCGGTTTTCCTTCCCAGGCGGCCCGGATCTCCCGGAACAGCCAGGGGTTGCCGCGGGCGGCCCGGCCGACCATGATCCCGGCGACGCCGCTTTCCTCCCGCAGGCGCAGCGCATCCTCCGCGGAGGCGATATCGCCGTTTCCGATCACGGGAATGCTGAGCGCTTCCCGGATCCGCGCGATCTCCCGCCAGTCCGCCCGGCCGCTGTACAGCTGGGAGCGGGTCCGGCCGTGCACGAAGACCGCCGCGGCGCCGGCCTCTTCCGCGATCCGCGCGATCTCCCTTCCGCACAGTTTTTCCGGCGTCACGCCGATCCGGATCTTGACGGTCAGAGGCTTTTCCAGGGCCCGGCTCATGGTGCTCACGATCTCACGGACCAGTTCCGGCTGCTCCAGCAGGGCGGAGCCTTCGTGATTGCAGACGATCTTGGGCATGGGGCAGCCCATGTTCAGGTCGATAAAATCATAGTCGTCCTGCTGACGCAGCGCCATTTCGGTCAGGATGTCCGGATCGGATCCGAACAGCTGCAGCCCCAGGATCCCCCGGTCCATCGGACGGCGGAGCAGTTTTTCGGTGCCGCGGTTTTTATAATACAGGGCCTTGGCGCTGACCATCTCGGTCACGGCGGCGCCCGCGCCCTGCTCCGCGCACAGGCGGCGGAACGGGGCGTCCGTCACTCCCGCCATCGGCGCCAGAAAAACCGGCAGACCGATCTCACAGGTTCCCAGTTTCATGCTTTTCTCCGAAAAAGACCAGATAGAAAGCCTTCAGCTGCAGAAAAAGGGTCTCCTTTTCCTTCTGCAGGCGGGATACGGCCAGACCGGCTTCGATCTCGTCAAAATAAAAATCCCCTTCATCCGGGATCAGCTGCACGGAAATGTCACCGGTCTCCGAAAAGACCAGCAGCACGGTCCCGCCCACTTTTTCCGCAAAGACAGCCAGGGCGGCCTTCAGTTCCTGCTGCACTTCCTGAGGCAGCATGCCGTAGCGCGGGTTCATATAGAATTTCTGCTGCTTTCCGCCGGCTCCGCACAGGATCAGGTCCTCGTTCACCGTATTGTCCTCCTTCCGACCGGGTCCGTCCGTTCAAACGGAAAAGGGACGGACAAGAGTCCGTCCCTGCCTTAAAGCACTGTCTGCTCAGTCTACCGTATAAGGCAGCAGAGCCAGGTTTCTGGCGCGCTTGACCGCGGTGGTCACCATACGCTGATGCTTGGCGCAGGTCCCGGTCACCCGGCGGGGCAGGATCTTGCCGCGCTCGGAGATGTACTTGGACAGGCGGTTCACATCCTTGTAATCCACTTCTCCCTCCGCTCCGCAGAAGGCGCAGACTTTTTTCTTGCGGCGCATCATACCGTGCTTTCTGGGTGCGCTGCCTTTATCATTCTTAGCAAATGCCATGGTAATACCCTCCTGATTTTAGAAAGTGAACGGGATGCCCTCGTCGTCTCCGCTGTCAGGCAGATTCATGAATCCTTCGCTGACCGGAGCGGACGGCCGTCCCTGGAACTCGGAGTTCCCTTCACTGCGGCCGGCGGATGCGTTCTTGCTCTCCGCAAATTCGATCTCTTCCGCAATGATCTGCACCGCCTGGACTTTCTGGCCGTCGCGATTGGTATAGTTATCGTTCTGGATCCGGCCGGAAAGCAGCACTTTGGTGCCCTTCTTTAAATACTTTTCTACAAATTCTCCCTGCTTGCCGAAAGCGGTGCAGTTGAAGAAATCGGCTTCCGCACCGTCCTGGCCGCGGCGGAAACGACGGTCCACCGCAATGCTGAAGCGGGCGATTGCCAGGGAGTTCTCTCCCGTGGAATACCGGACTTCCGGATCCCGGGTGAGGCGTCCCATCAGAATAACTTTATTCATGGATTCCTCTCTTACTCTTCCCTGCTGATGCACAGGAAACGGATCACCTGTTCCATCAGGCGGACGTTTTCTTCCACCCGGCCAGGAACAGACGGTTCTGATTCAAAACGAATGAAGGTGTAGTAGCCCTCGGTCATCTTCTGGATCTCATACGCGAGCTTCTTCTTCCCCCAGTCGTCCACATTGGTGATCGTGCCGCCCTCGCGGGTAATGAACTCCTGCACTTTTTCGAGCGCGGCAGCTCTCTCCTCATCGGTGATGGCACTGCTCAGAACAACGGCTAATTCGTACTTGTTCATGCTTAACCTCCTCTTGGACTGTTGGCCTTCCCTGCATGGGAAAGCAAGGATCGTGATATGTCACAGAGTGGTATCATACCACTCCGGAGTCCGAAATGCAAGTGTTTTTTCAGGTTTCATCCGCGGAATTTTAAGGAATACCAGACTTTTCGGGGACGCGGCCGCGCCGGGCCCGCGCCTTTACAGACAGACTCTGGCAGCCCAGGCGAACAGCGCCAGAAAAGCCGTCAGCCCGATCCGGAAAAGGCCGCGCTTCCAGAAGCCGGTTTCGGCCCGCACGAATTCGGATACGGCGCCCGTCAGAAAATAGACCGCGCCGCCGGCCGCGATCAGCCACACCTCATGCAGCGAGCCGCGGATCAGGCACACCAAAGCGGTCCCGGCCATCAGAAGACAGACCAGGACCGAGATCACATTTTCCAGTGTATCCAGCTGCTGTACGCGCCGTCCCATCGTGAAAGGTCCTCGGATTCGAATCGGTTTCGGTAAAATCAGTAAAACGGAGAAGAGCTGTAAGCCGGGTTCTGTCTGGAATGATCATCTGTCTAGGCCTGCCGTTGCCGGCAGGCTCAAGCGCATTACCCGAAGGCAGACGGGCCGCCTTATGCCTTCTGCTCATGCTTGCTTCGGATGGGGTTTACAGAGCGCCGCCCGTTACCGGACGGCCGGTGGTCTCTTACACCGCCATTTCACCCTTACCGGGACGGGCCCGGCGGTATCTTTCTGTTGCACTTTCCCGGGAGTCGCCTCCGCCGGACGTTATCCGGCATCCTGCCCTGTGAAGCCCGGACTTTC
>CADBQE010000298.1 GCA_902796695.1 uncultured Lachnospiraceae bacterium | reverse complement strand
TCAGGTTCAGCATATATTCTTCGCCGTTTTTCGCCTTGTATACGGTGCGCACGGCCTGGGCTTTGATCGTGATGCCGCGCTCGCGCTCCAGGTCCATGTTGTCCAGCACCTGCTCCTGCATCTCGCGCGCCGTCAGAAGGCCGGTCTGTTCGATGATCCGGTCCGCCAGCGTGGATTTGCCGTGGTCGATATGGGCGATGATGCTGAAATTGCGGATATGGTCCTGCGGTATGATCATATTCGGTTCTCCTTTACTTAAGGCAGCCGGGCGCGCAGCTGCGCCGCTTATGCAAAATATTTCAGATTGTCCTGTCCCGGAGTCAGTTTGCCGGCCTCGATCCGGTGGATGATCTCCACGATTTTATCGTTCACCGGCGTGGGCACCCCGGCTTTCTTCCCCTCGCGGCAGATCACGCCGTTGATGGCATCCACTTCGCAGCGTTTTCCCTTCTTCAGGTCCTGCAGCATGGAGGGCTCGATCAGGCGGTGCTTCTTCATGGCGATGGGCAGCAGGGCCCGGGCAAACGCCTTCTTCAAACTGCCGCGGTAATAGAACAGTTTTGTGATGTCCTTGCCCTGCACCGGCGCGAAAGTCACGCCCGAGGCCCGCCCCACGTCCATGCATTCCTTCATGCAGGCGAGGGCGACGGGCTGCGCGGCCTTTGTTTCCGAAACGGTTCCGAACGTGCCGCCCAGGAGCGTCCCCAGGCCGGAAAATGTCGCATTGATCAGCAGTTTGGACCAGCGGGCTCCCAGCAGGTTCTCTTCGATCTCCACCGGGCACATCAGTTCCAGCAGGGCCTTCACCCGCTGCAGTTTTTCCGGCGCCACGCCTTCCATGCCGCCCATGTGGAAAGAGAGGGAATCGGGCGCGGACGTCATTTCGCAGACGCCGGGGCTCTTTAAGGTTGCTCCCCATTCCACGACGCAGCCGATGGTGCAGGCGGTCCCGACGATCTCCGCGATCTCCGGCTCCGGCAGTCCGTTCTGCAGCGTCACCAGAGCTCCGTCTTCCGCCAGATGGTCTTTCAGGCGCGTGACGACCTCACGGTTCTGCAGCTGCTTGGTCATCAGGAAGATCACGTCATAGACGCCTTCCATCTCCTCCGGCAGCAGTGCGCGGACCGGGACTTTCATGTCCACCGTCCCGCAGACGACGGCTCCTTTTTCATTCAGAGCCTGTACATGGGCTTTGTTGCGGTTGATCAGATCCACCGCCTGCCCGTTCTTTGTCATATAGGCCCCCAGCACGGTTCCCAGGGAACCGGCTCCGTAAATCGCACAGCGCATACTCTGTTCCTCCATTCCGGCGTGTCACACTTTTTGCCGTTTTGTTTTTCTTTGGGAAATGACTGTGTAAGCAGTCAATATAGCTGCTCCGACGGCAGCTGCGCACAGAGGGATCAACAGTCCCCCCGCTCTGCTCTGCACCTCGGCATCCGGGTTTGTGTCGTTCCCGCTTAACAGAATGCCTCCGTTCTCCCGGGGATCATTCATTATTTCATTTCCCCAGCCATTAGCCAGAAGAGTTGTCCGGACTTCTTCCCTGCTGTAAGCTTTTCCGTTTTTTAATCCGGTCAGATCCGGACAGCCTCCGAAAGGAATCAGATATTCTGCACCGGATGCATGCAGAAGTGCAAATTCCGTAAAGATCAGCGGCATTTCGAACACCATCAGGTCACTTACGTCATCCATCTGATCGATGGCTGTTTTCAAACTCTCTATCCGGACACATCCGGGAATTCCATCCGGGGATGAAGGCTTCCCATATCCCACAACTGTCCATGAGCCCTTCTCTTCCATAACCGTAATGAAAACATTCGCAGGGGTTACCGCCTTCCAGTAATAATCTTCCGGAATCATCCCGGACAGATTCGCTCCTTCACGAAACATGGCTGCTGTATCTGCCGACATGACCCGGTGGACTTTATAAACTGAAAAATCACGTGTCTTTATCTGTTCAATATCTTTCGTTCCCAGGTCGGAGCTGCGATCAAACATCGTCGATTGTGAGACAACAGCCATTATCTCTTCCGCTTCCTTCTCATCATAAAAGCCCTCGAATGCAGTCAGATCCGTGTCTCTTTCTGCCGCGCAGGCACCGGATATTGAATTAATAAGCAGCACTGTACACAACAGCATGGTGAACATTTTTTTCTTCATGACCGTCCTCCCTGCTAACTGGTGTTTCTTCCTGCTCACATGCTGTGCCTCCTTACAGCAGCGTCTTCGGCACGTACGCTTTCAGCCGGACTCCTTCGGGCGTGTATTCTTCCTCCACCACGTTGCCGTATTTCCGGATCCGTCCCACCAGCGCCGCGTCCGCGTAGGAAAAGGTCCTGTCGATATAGACCTTCTGCTCCCGGAGGATACGGGATACGGCTTCCTTCAGTTCGTCCAGTCCGGCGCCGGTCCTGGCGGAGATGCGGACGGTTTCGTCCGCGTGCGCGTCATACAGCAGCGCGTCGCCCAGCGGCAGGTCGCATTTGTTGAAGGCGGTGATCACCGGCTTGTTTTCCGCGCCGAGATCCTTCAGCGTTTCGTAGACCGTCTCCATCTGCTGCTTCATGCGGGGGCCGGAGGCGTCGACCACGTGCAGGATCACGTCCGCATAGGCGGCTTCTTCCAGCGTACTCTTGAAGGCGTCGATCAGATGATGGGGCAGTTTCCGGATGAAGCCGACCGTATCGGTCAACAGGACCTCTTCGCCGCCCGGCAGCGGCAGATTCCGTGTGGTGGGGTCCAGGGTGGCAAACAGCTTGTCTTCCGCCAGGATGCCGGCGCCGGTCAGGGTATTGAGCAGCGTGGATTTGCCCGCGTTGGTATAGCCGACGATGGCAACCACGGGGACAGCCGCGTTTTTCCGCTTCTCCCGCTGCAGCTCGCGGTGACGGACCACATCTTCCAGGTCCGCCTTCAGCGTGGAGATCCGCCGGTGAATGGCCCGTCTGTCGCTTTCCAGCTTGCTTTCGCCGGGGCCGCGGGTCCCGATGCCGCCGCCCAGCCGCGACAGGGAGGTGCCCTTGCCGGTCAGGCGTGTGGCGCGGTAGCGCAGCTGGGCCAGTTCCACCTGGATCTTGCCTTCGCTGGTGGCCGCGCGGGACGCGAAAATATCCAGGATCAGAAGGCTCCGGTCCAGGACCTTCACATTCAGCACGTCCTCCATGTTGCGTGCCTGGGCCGGGGAGAGTTCGTCATCGCAGATGACGCCGTCCGCATCCAGTTCCTGCACCCGTTCCTTTAATTCCTCCAGGCGGCCGGACCCCAGATATGTGCCCGGATGGGGCTGCTCCCGGGACTGTACGAACAGTTCCAGCACTTCGGCCCCGGCTGTTTCCGCCAGTTCTTCCAGTTCTTTTAAGGAGGCCAGCGCCTCCTCCATATCTTCGCCGGCAATGCCGGCCAATATGAATTTTTCCGCTTTCTGCAGAGTATCTGTCATCGCAAACTCACTTCGATCAGGGCCATCTCCACCGCGAGCGTCTCGTCCATCCGGCCGGTCCGGGCCGCGGTATAATATGCCAGGCAGCCGCGCCATTTCTTCTCCCATTCCCGGGAAGAAAGGCTGCGGCAGCGGGGCAGGCTGTTTTTGACGGCATAGTAATTGTAATTGGTGGCCGCCTGGATCTCCTTCAGGCCAAGCCCCTTCTCATCCAGCTCCCGCAGGACGAACAGACGTCCCACCTGCGAGGTGATCATGCTCATGATGCGTTCGTTGGGCTCCTTCAGGGCCTTCAGGTCTTCATACAGGCGGAAGGCGGTCTGCGGACGACCCGTTGCCATCGCGTCCACCATGTCGAAGATCCGGTCGCTCACGCTCTGGTGCGTGATGACCGCGACGTCTTCCCGCCGGATCTTACGGGTCTCCATCGTATACGCCAGCAGTTTTTCTTTCTCGCCCGCCATGCGGTTCATGTCGCCGCCGCAGCGGACCAGAAAGAGTTCTAACGCATCCTGAGTGATCTGATAGCCTTCCTGCTCCAGAGACTTTTTCATGGAGCGTTCGAGGTCCGCCGCCGAAGGCGGCTGGCAGGCCACGCAGATGCCGCGTTCCCGGGCGGCCTTGAACAGGGGGCTCTTTTCGTCCGCTTCCCGTTCGATAAAGACCAGCACCGTGGAATCCGGGAAGGTGTCCAGATCGGCGATCAGGCCGGCGCCGCCTTTTTTGGCCCAGCCGGTGTTCTCCAGCAGGATCAGGCGCTTTTCCGCCAGAAACGGGACGGTGCCGGCCAGGATGCGGATCTCGTCCTCATCCACGGCCGGGCCTTCCCGGTAGGTATAGTTCAGGTCATCCGCACCGGCCAACGCTTTCCGGAAAGACTCCTTGATCTTCTGCCGCAGAAAATCCTCCGGTCCCCAGACCAGATAGATCGGTTTGTATTCTCCGGTTCTGATATCCTGTTCGATCCGCTTCATGCGCCGCCTTCCGGGTTGTTATTTCAGATAATCCAGGGCCTGCTCCAGCAGTTCGTCCTTGTCCGCCGTCAGCACGTCATCCTCTCCCGTTACGTCCGGTTCGATCCCCACGCCGTGGAAATCCCGGCCCAGCGGGGAGAAGTAGTGCGCGATGGTCACCTTTACGATGCTGCCGCTGCCCGTATCCGTGTCAAAATAGGACTGCACAATCCCCTTGCCGAAGGTCGTGGTGCCCATGACCGTGGCCAGCTTGTAATCCTGCAGGATCCCCGTCAGCACTTCCGCGGCGCTGGCGGAGCCTTTGTCCACCAGGACGACCATATCGCCCCGAAAGATCGGATCTTCGGCCGCCTTCTCCGTGTAGCTTTCTCCGCCCTTGTAGTCCATACGGAAGATCAGTTTGCCGCGTTCCACGAAGTAATCCGCGACCGCCAGCACGCTGTTGAGCAGGCCGCCGGGATTGCCGCGCAGATCCAGGATCAGTTTCTGCATGCCGTCGCGCTGCAGGGCATCCAGGGCTTCCCGGGTCTGGCGGATCGTGACGTTGTCGAATTCCGTCAGCTGCAGATAGCCGACGGAGCCTTCCAGCATGCGGTAGATCACGGTGTCCACTTCCACTTTGCGGCGCACGCAGGTGATGTCCAGCGTTTCGTTCGTGGCGGGGCGGTAGACGGTAATGGTCACCGGCTCACCTTCATGGCCGCGCACGTAGGTCACGATCTGCTCCAGCAGCATTTCCGTAATGTCCATGCCGTCGACTTTTTTGAAGATATCTCCGGCCAGCATGCCGGCTTCCGCGGCCGGACCGTTCTGGAAGACCCGCGTGATCGTGGCTTCCAGCGTTTCCGGATTCTGCATGATCTGCACGCCGATGCCGCTGTAGGAGCCGTCGGATTCCTGCTGGGTCGCTTCCCATTCCTCCGCGGTCAGATAGTCGGAATACAGATCGCCGGATGCGGCCACGAATGCTTTGAGCGTTTCGATCTCGATCTCTTCTTTTTTCTCGGGGGTCAGGCCGATTCTCTCATCCACCAGTTCGCGGATCTCGGCCATGCGGTTTAAGAATTCGTCATTCAGCTCAATGACCGTGACCTCCGGGCCGTAGGAAGGCTTCAGGGTCTGATACTCCGCCCAGTTTCCGCCGGCCAACTCCACATACGTCTTCAGAGCGGCTTCCTGCATCACGCCCAGGTCGTACGGCATCACTTCGTTTTCCCCGAACAGCTCCGTCACGTCGTCCAGTTCGCGCAGGAACGCATCCCGGACGCGGTCAATGGTGCGGGGTTCGCCCGGCGTGGTTTCCACGGTGGGCTCGGTCGGTACGGCGGG
>CADBQE010000297.1 GCA_902796695.1 uncultured Lachnospiraceae bacterium | reverse complement strand
GCGTCCGGTTTTTCCATCGGTTCGCCGCAGAAAACGCAGATCGTGGTTCCTTCCAAATTGTCACATCCGCAGTGCTTGCAGATCATTGCAGATTCTCCTTCCCATCAGGATCGCGGGACAGGCTTTATTCGTCCCAGTTATGGTACACGTTCTGCACGTCGTCGTCTTCATTCAGAAGATCCAGGATCCGGTTGATGTTCTTCAGATCCTGCTCGTCCGTCAGCTCCACCCAGGTCTGCGGGATCATGGTCACGTCCGCGGAAATGAGCGGCAGGCCGGCGGCCTGGATCGCTTCCAGCACGGCGGAGAAATCGTCCGGCGCCGTCAGGATCTCGTAACTGTCCTCTTCGTCGGAGAAGTCTTCCGCACCGGCTTCCACGGCCAGCATCATCAGCTCATCCGGATCCATGTCCGTTTCTTCTTTATCGATAATGATCTGGCCCTTTTCATCGAACATGTAGGACACGCAGCCCTGCGCGCCTACGCTGCCCTGTCCCTTGGTGAAGGCGTTGCGCACGTTGGAAGCGGTCCGGTTCTTGTTGTCCGTCAGCGTTTCCACAATGATCGCCGTGCCCTTGGGACCGTAGCCTTCGTACGTGGCGCGCACGTAATCCGCGCCGCCGTTTTCGCCCGCGGCCTTCTTGATGCTGCGGTCGATCGTATCGTTGGGCATGTTGTTGGCCTTGGCCTTGGCGATGATATCCTTCAGTTTGCTGTTATTGTTCGGGTCCGGGCCGCCTTCCTTGACGGCCACCGCGATCTCGCGGCCGAAGCGGGTGAAGATCTTGCCCTTCACCGCGTCATTTTTTTCCTTCTTGTGCTTGATGTTTGAAAACTTGGAATGTCCGGACATGGTAATTCTCCTTTATATCTCTTCTCTGATTATATGTCTTAAGTTGCGCCAGCGGGACAGGCCGCACTGGATCTCGTAATGCAGGATGCCGCTCTTTTCCGCCAGTTCCTCCAGGGTGATCTCCCGGTCCCCGTCGCGGCCCATGAGCGTCACGTCGTCTCCCAGCTTAACGCCCGGGATATCGGTCACGTCCACCATCATCTGGTCCATGCAGATGTTGCCGCAGATCGGCGCCTCCTGCCCGTGGATCAGCACGCGTCCCTTGCCGCTGAGCCGTCTGGTATAACCGTCGGCATAGCCTACAGGGATGGTGGCCAGACGCATGAGCCGGTCCGCCACGAAATGTCCGCCGTAGCTGACGGCTTCGCCCGGAAAGAGGTCCTTCACCATGATCACGTGGCTCTTGAGCTCCGCGACGGGCAGCAGCTTCACGCGGTGAGGCATCTCATCCGTAGGGTAATGGCCGTAGGCCGCCAGGCCCAGCCGCACCATGTTTTCCGCCATTTCGGGGTAGGCGATGGCCGCCGCGCTGTTGGCAATATGGCACAGGGGCGGAACAATGCCTTCCGCCGCCAGGCCCGCCTTGACGGCCAGGTAGCGCTCGTACTGCACGCGGGTCGGCGCCGCGTCTTCTTCATCCGCGCGGGCAAAATGGCTGAACAGGCCTTCGACTTCAAGCCCGGGCAGCTTCGCCAGGGAAGCCATCAGGGCGATCCCCGCTTCATCCGCTTCAAAGCCCAGCCGGTTCATGCCGGTATCCACCTTGAAGTGGACCAGGGCTTTCATGCCGTGTTCCCGGGCGATCCGGGACAGGTCCTCCGCGTCTTCCTTCCGGTAGACGGTGATCCGGATCTTCTGCCGCATCAGGGCCGGCCAGTCGTCGCGGGCCGTAAAGCCCAGGATCAGGATGGGCTTCTGAATGCCGCAGTTCCTGAGGGAAATTCCCTCATAGGCGGTGGCGGCGGCAAAGAAATCCACTTTCGGTTCCAAGACGGGAGCCAGTTCGCGGGCGCCCAGTCCGTAGGCATCGGCCTTGACCACCAGACAGGTGCGGGTCCCGGCCGGGAGCTGCGCTTTTATCGCCCGGATATTGGCCGCGATGCGGTCCGGGTACAGATTCAGGTAAAACCGTTCCATATGGGTCGGGAACTCCTTTTAATGATTCATGTAATACGTCAGCTGCATGAGGCTTTCCGACAGATGAACATTTTCCACGAGGGCATCCGGAGGCAGCCCCAGGTCCACATGCGCAAAATTCCAGAACGCTTTGACGCCCAGGCTGTACAGCAGTTCCGCCACGGCGCGCGCGTTTTCCTTCGGGATGGTCAGAATCGCCACATCCACGGGGTTGTTCTTCAGATATTCCGGCAGGGTCTTCATCTCATAGACTTTCAGGCCCCTGACTTCCGGCCGGGACTGATCCGGCGCGATATCAAAAAGGGCGCGGATATTGAGCCCGCGTTTGGCAAAATTGCCGTAGCCGGCCAGGGCCCTGCCCAGGTTGCCGGCCCCCACGACGATCAGGTTGTGCGGACGGTCAAGCCCCAGGATATGACCGATCTCCTCGATCAGCTTGGAGACATTGTAGCCGTAGCCCTGCTGGCCGAATCCGCCGAACTGGTTTAAGTCCTGCCGGATCTGCGATGCCGTCACCTGCATGCGGTCCGAGAGCTCGCGGGAAGAGATGCGCTCCACGCCCTCTTCCTTCAGTTCGGTCAGAAACCGCATATATCGGGGCAATCTTCTTATTACCGCCTGTGAAATATGATCTGCAGCCATGGATTCCTCCCGCAATATCTTTGATATTATAGGGCAACCCGCGGCGCATTGTCAAGAATAAGACAAACTTTGCGGCAAAAAGCCTTTCCGAAGAAACTTCGGCTTGCCCTTCCGGGCAAAATCCGCTATGATAAGTATCGTTTTGGACAAGGAGGATGTCATGCTGCTGGCCTGCCGCGAAATACAGAAGGCATTTCATGAGGAGCCCGTTCTGAAAGGCGGGTATTTTCATCTGGAAGAAAAGGAAAAAGCCGCGGTGGTGGGGATCAACGGGGCCGGAAAGACCACGCTGCTCAACATCATCACTGGGGAATATGCGCCGGACGGCGGGGAAGTCATTCTGGCCAAGGACGCCCGCCTGGGCTACTTAAAGCAGCGTCAGGAGATCCTTTCGGACGCCACTATTTACGATGAAGTCGCTTCCGCACGGGCGGATCTTTTCCGCCTGGAACAGCAACTGCGCGTGCTGGAAGCGGATATGGCCGGGAAGGACGGGGAAGAGCTCCGCGGCCTGATGGAGGAATACAGCCGTCTCTCCCACCGCTTTGAAGACGAAGGCGGCTACGCCCTGCGCAGCGAGATCACCGGCGTCATCAAGGGCCTCGGCTTTTCGGAGGAGGATTTCGGCAAGCCCTGCCGCGTGCTTTCCGGCGGGGAAAAGACCCGCGTCGCCCTGGGCAAGCTGCTGCTCTCCCGCCCGGATCTGATCCTTCTGGACGAGCCCACCAACCATCTGGACATCCGCTCCGTCGCCTGGCTGGAAGGATACCTTCGGGACTACCCCGGCGCGGTGCTGATCGTTTCCCACGACCGCTATTTCATGGACCGCGTCGTCACGAAGATCATCGAGGTCGAGCTCGGCCGGGTCTCCATGTACAGCGGCAATTATACGGTCTATGCCGGCAAGAAAGCCGCGGAGCGCGAGGTCGCGCTGAAGCATTATCTGAACCAGCAGAAAACGATCCGGCACGAAGAGGAAGTCATCGCGAAGCTCAAGTCCTTCAACCGGGAAAAATCCATCAAGCGCGCGGAAAGCCGCGAAAAGCGGCTCGGCATGATCGAGCGGCTGGAGAAGCCGCAGGAAGTGCGGGACGCGATGCATCTGTCCCTGTCGTCTTCGGCCGTCAGCGGCGAGCAGGTGCTGACCGTGCAGGATCTTTCCAAAAGCTTCGGGCCCCGCTGCCTGTTTTCCGGGCTTTCCTTCGGGCTGCGCCGGGGCGAAAAAACCGCGATCATCGGCGACAACGGCTGCGGCAAAACGACACTGATGAAGATCATGACCGGCGCCGTGTCCCCGGATGCCGGATCCGTGAAGCTGGGCGCGCAGGTCGCCCCCGGCTACTACGACCAGGAGCAGCACCTGTTTGACGAAAGCCATACGCTGTTCGAGGAATTCCGGGAATCCTACCCCGCCATGACGGATACGGAGATCCGTAATACGCTGGCCTCCTTCCTGTTCACCGGCGATGACGTCTTCAAGCCCATCTCCGTCCTTTCCGGCGGGGAAAAAGGCCGCCTGAGCCTGGCCAAGCTGATGCTCTCCCCCTGCAATTTCCTGATGCTGGACGAGCCCACCAACCATCTGGACATCACCTCCCGCGAGATCCTGGAAGAGGCGCTCCTGAAGTATCCTGGCACGCTCCTCTTCGTCTCCCACGACCGGTATTTCATCAACCGGCTGGCGGGGCGGGTCCTGGAATTAAAAGACGGGCGCCTTACGGAATTCCTGGGCAATTACGACAGCTACCTGGAGAAATCCGCGCAGCTGCGCGAAGCCGCCGCCGTCCGGGAGGACCGCTCCGCCCCCGCGGAGACCGGCTCCGCCCGCGACTGGAAAAACAAAAAAGAGGCCGAAGCCCAGCGCCGCAAAAAGGAGAACGACATCAGGCGTACGGAAGACGCGATCGAACAGACCGAAGCTTCGCTGGAAGCCCTGGAAGCGCAGATGGCTTCTCCGGAAGTGGCCGTCGACCCGGTCCGGCTGATGGCATTGGACAAAGAAGCCGGCGAGCTGAGAGCCCGGCTGGAGGAGTTATATACAAAATGGGAGGAGCTGACCTGACAGGCTCCTCCTCTTTTTTATTTCCGCCGGAAGATCTTCAGTCAAAGATCTCTTCCCGCTCTTCCTGGCCGTACAGGTCCTCCGCTTCCCGCGCGCCTTCTTCGATCAGTTCTTCGTAGCCTTTTAAGGAGGCAAACGGCGAGAACTGGCCCGCCCGGTTTTCCCGCGGCATGGGAGGATGCTTCCGCGAAACCGGGTGCGGCAGATCCAGCAGATCCCGATAGTCTTCTATCGTTCTTTTTCCGGTGCCCGCGGCACCGCCCGTCTTATTCACGATGGCCTCCCACCTGCGCGTTCCGCTCGCGGGCGGTCGCGCCTTCTTCGAAATTCATGCCCCGGAGCACGGCATTTTTCCCGAACCGGTCCCGGATGGCCAGCACGGCCTCCTGCGCGCGGCGTTCTTTGTCACGCTGCTTCTTTCTGCGCTGCCGCTCCGCTTCCTCCGCTTCGTAGTCCCGGAAAAGACTCAGCTGCTCCGGCGCGGGTTCTTCGATTTCCCGGGTGTTTTCTTCACGTATATGGTTTACGGTCAGATAGAAGCGCCGCACCAGCAGGGACGGGTCCGTGATCCGCCGGTACAGCGTTTCCGCCGCCCCGATCAGTTCCAGGGAGGAGGACGAATAGCCGTCCAGGTTCAGGGATCCGTGGGCGGGAGCGGGCGCTTCGCGGCCGTAGCGGTCCGTTTTGACCGGTCCGTGATAGCGGTTCCGGCGGTCCGGGTCCTTCAGGTTTTCGATATCGTAGACGACGTCCATCACCAGCTGGTCCGTTTCCAGTCCTTTGCGGACCAGGTCCATGGCCAGGCCGTCCGCCATTTCGCGCACGACCACACAGCCCGTTTCGGCCTCATACGGCACCGGGAGGACCTGGCCGG
>CADBQE010000296.1 GCA_902796695.1 uncultured Lachnospiraceae bacterium | reverse complement strand
TGCCTCCTTTTTAGCATGATTTTATAACAGGATCACATGTTCCGGTCACGGTTGAAATAGTCCGTGATCATTTTGTAATAGGCCTCGTCCAGCCTGCGGGAATTCTGTGCCTGCTCGATGGTGACGGGGACGAAATGCACTTTGTCGCCGCCCTTGAGCTGGCCCAGGAAGCGGAAGTCCGCGGAGATCACCGTGGCGATCTTGGTATAGCCGCCGGTGGTCTGGCGGTCCGCCGCCATAATGATGGGCAGGCCGGCGGTGGGAACCTGGACGGCACCCATGGCTATGCCGTCTGAAATGATGTCACCGCCGTTTTTGTGTTCAATGACGGCCCCGTCCAGCCGGCAGCCCATGCGGTCGAACTGGGCGCTGACCGTATAGACTTCGCGGCAGAAGGTGGAAATGCCGTCCGCGGTGAAGTAATCGTCCTGCGGACCCAGGATCACGCGCAGGTCATACTGCTTCTGCGGCACGAAGTCGATCCCGAGACGGCGCCGCTCCGGGAAGGGCAGATCCGGCGCCGGCGCGCGGAAGCCCAGCTCATCGCCGGCTTCGAGCTTGCGGCCCTGACAGCCGCCGATCTTCGCCTTCATATACGTGGAGCGGCTTCCCATGACTTCCGGGATGTCAAAGCCGCCGGCCGCGGCCAGATAGGCCCGGCAGCCGTTCCTAAGGCCCAGAAAACGCAGGACCTGGCCGGCTTCCACCCGCACGGCCTGATAGCGGGGCATGGGCTTTCCGTCCAGAACGGCGCCCAGGTCGCCGCCGGTGAGGGCAATATAGTTGGGCTCCGTAAATTCGAGCTGGGGGCCCATAATGGTGATCTCCAGCGCAGCCTCGCCGGGTTCGTTGTCCAGCAGGATATTGGCCAGCTTCAGGCTGCGGGGGTCCATGGCGCCCGCCACCGGCACGCCGTACTGCTGATAGCCGAAGCGCCCCAGGTCCTGAACGGTGGTCTGGACGCCGGGCTGGATAACACGGATACTCATATCAGACCTCCTTTCTGTCGTGGGTCTTCAGTACATAGGTGCCGGCTTCCACTTCTTTCAAAATGGCGTCGTACTCATCCTGCGTGACCGGGTAGAATTTGATGTACTGGCCGGCTTCGGGCAGGATGGGGGTCGCCCGGTCCGGATCGTACATTTTCACCGGAGTACGGCCGATCAGCTGCCAGCCGCCGGGCGAATCGATCGGATAGACGCCGGTCTGCGTGCCCGCAATGCCGACGGAGCCGGCCGGGATCCTCACGCGCGGCTGCTTTAAGCGCGGCGCGGCGATCTTTTCGCTCATGCCGCCCAGGTACGTGAAGCCGGGGGTGAACCCGAGCATATAGATCAGATATTCCGTGGAACTGTGGATCCGGATGACTTCCTCTTCGCTGAGGCCGGCGTTTTCCGCCACGAAGGGCAGGTCGGGCCCCATTTCACCGCCGTACAGGACCGGGATCTCCAGCACGGGGCTGGGCGGGATCTCGATCTCGGCCATATCGCCCAACAGCTTTTCCAGCTGGTCCCGCAGTTCCTGATAGGAGAGCACTGCGGGATCGTAGTGCACCATCAGGGAGCGGTAGGTGGGGACCAGCTCGACAATGCCGGGCAGCTCCGCTTTTTCCAGAGCGATTTTGTAGGCGCGGATGTCATGGTTGATGGCTTCGTTGATCTCATTGCCGAATTCCACGGTAAGGGAGGTGTCTCCCGTCAGTAAAAAACGTACATTTTCCATAGCATCGTCCTTTTAAAAGGTCCCTTCCCGGAAGGGGAACCGGGAAAGGGACGGCGGGAAAGAGAATTATTTGAACAGGTTCGCAAGGTTGGGCAGCGCGGTGACGGCCAGGTAGGCGGCAATGGCGGCTACGATCCAGCCCAACACGGACAGCCACACGGGGTGCTTGTATTCGCCCACCACGTTCTTCTTGTGAGCGGCAAGCAGCACGCTGGCCAGGGAAATCGGAAGGATCAGGCCGTTCACGGCACCGGCCAGAATAACCATGCGCTTGGCACCGCCCAGGATGACCATGATCAGGGTGGAGAACGCAATGAAGCCGATGATGAACCAGCGGTCGTTCTTCTTAATGAACGGGTGCAGCGTGGACAGGAAGGTAACGGAGGTATAGGCGGCGCCGATCACGGAGGTGATGCCGGCGGCGAACAGGCCGATACCGAAAAGGACGCGGCCCGCGCTGCCGATAGCCAGTTCGAATGCCTGAGCGGCCGGGTTGGAGGCGCTCTTGATGGCGTCGATGTTGGCGGTCACGGCGACGGAGCCGGCCGTGCAGACACCGAGTACGGCCAGGAACAGCAGAATTCGGACGGTGCCGGATACGCTGATGCCGGTCAACACGGATTTGCGGAAGTAGCCGACGTCTTCCTTATTGCCGCCGTAGCCGGCATCCAGCAGACGGTGCGCGCCGGAGAAGGTGATGTAGCCGCCGCAGGAACCGCCCAGCAGGGTCAGGATCACGGGCACCATATCCAGGGGCTTCTCGGGGGTGAAAATATGCACGACGGCATCGCCTACCGGAGGCTTGGAGCTGATGCAGACGTACAGC
>CADBQE010000295.1 GCA_902796695.1 uncultured Lachnospiraceae bacterium | reverse complement strand
TCTCCGTCCACATGACGCCAGATCGCGCCCGTGTTCCAGAGGACTCCGCCGTCCAGCCGCATGCCTTCGGGCAGAGGCTCTCCGTTCCGCAGTTTTTCCAGCAGGATCGTATAGTGGTCGGCATACAGCATGCCGTAGGCTTCCCCGGTCAGATAGACTTCATCGTCCAGCTGAAGGTCCCGGATCTGCTCTTCACTGATGGGTGTAGTCAGATGGATCACACGTCCCATGGTTCGTCCTCCTTACTCTTTGTCCCAGCTGCCGTCGGGATAGACCCGGGAGATGGCCGTCCGGCCGGGCCAGCAGTTGATATTGACCGCCACGGGCATCCAGGGCCGGTGCGTGCCGGCATATTCGATATTGACCGCCAGTACCGTGGTGTCGCCGCCCATGCCCATGGGCCCGATCTGGCTTAAGTTCAGGGCTTCCTTTAATTCTTCTTCCAGCGCCGCGATATCCGCTTCGGGATGCCGCTGCGAGATCGGCCGGGCCGAGGCCTCGGTGGCCAGGGCCGCCACTTCTTCCAGCGTACCGCCTACGCCCACGCCCACGATGACCGGCGGGCAGGGATAGGATCCGGCTCTTAAGACGGAATCCACTACAAACTTTTTCACGCCGTCCACGCCCACGCCGGGCTGCATGATGGACAGGGTGCCCCAGACACCGCTGCCGGCGCCCTTGGGCATCGCCTTGATCTCCATATGGTCCAGGCTGTTGTCAAATTCCATATGCAGGATCGGAACGCGCTCGGCGGTATTGTCGCCGCGGTCGATCCGGGTCAGCGGATGCACGACCATCGGCCGGGTGGGAAACTCGCCCAGGGTCAGCTCATGCATGGCCTCGTCAAAAGGCGCGCGGATCTCATCCGTATACGGGAAATTGAGCGGGCACCGGATAAAGAAGGTCGGGACCCCCGTATCCTGACAGATCACCATGCCCAGCTTCCGGGCCTTTTCCGCGTTGTCGATCAGGATCTGGAAATAGCGTTTGCCGCGCGGATTGGTTTCTTTTCTTTCCGCTTCCTTCAGGGCTTCCAGCACGTCCTCCGGAATATTGCAGAGGGAACGGATCCAGGCGTCTTTGGCCGCCGCCTTGATCGTTTCTTTTGAGATCATACCGTATATCTCCTTTCGTATGATTCCGTCATGCTTTATTTATTATACAAAGGGGTTTCCCATTCGGAAACCCCCTTCGGTTCTTATGAATGACAATCTCAGGCTTCCGCTTCGGTGACCGTCTTCTTTTCCCACGGTTTCTGCAGGACAATGATCAGTCCGCCCAGAACGATGCCGATCACGTCCGTCAGCAGAGCGCTGTCCACCAGCAGCAGAGCGGCGGCGATCAGGGCGATCCGTTCATAGATCTTCAGATCTCTCCACATATATCCCGCCAGACCGCCGGCCAGGAAGTAGATGCCGATCAGACTGGTGATGACCACCTGGATGACTTCCAGGAACGTGCCCTGCATCAGCATGGCCGGGGAGAAGCAGAAGAAATACGGGATCAGGAAGCCGGCCAGACCCAGCCGGGTTGCGGTCAGGCCCGTGCTCATCGCCTTGGCGCCGGAAATACTGGAAGCCGCGAAGGCAGCTAACGCGACCGGCGGCGTAATAGCCGACAGGCAGGCGTAGTAGAACACGAACATGTACGCGCCCATGGGCGTGATGCCCAGGGAAATGATGGCCGGGGCGCACAGCGTAGCCGTAATAATGAAGGCAGCGGTGGTCGGAAGGCCCATGCCCAGGATCACGCAGCAGAGCATCGTCAGCAGCAGCGTAAGCAGCGCATGGCCGCCGGATGCCTGCAGCAGCAGGGACGTGAATTTCAGGCCCAGACCGGTCTTGGTCAGCACGCCGATCATCAGACCGGCCGTAGCGCAGGCCATCGCCACGGAGAGCAGATCCCGGGAAGCGCCTTCCAGCGCTTTCAGAATGCGGGACAGCGTTAAGCGGTTCTCGCCGCGGCAGAAAATGAAGCCGATCAGCAGCACGCCGGCAATGGCGAACAGAGCCGAATAGTTGGCGCTGAATTTCTGGATCACGAGCGCCCAGATCAGGACTACGATCGGGACAATATAGAACCAGCCCCGTTTAAAGGTCTCGCCCCGGCCGGGCAGCTTGTCGCGGCTCATGCCCTTCATGCCCAGGCGTCCGGCCTCAAAGTCCACCTGGAATGCGCAGGCCAGGAAGTACAGCACAGCCGGCAGAATAGCGGCTACTGCCACTTCGCTGTAGGAAACACCGATCATGTCGGCCAGAATGAAGGCCGCGGCGCCCATAACGGGCGGCATGATCTGTCCGCCGGTGGAAGCCGTCGCTTCCACGGCGCCCGCCATTGTGGCGGAGTACCCGCAGCTTTTCATCAGCGGGATCGTGAAGGCGCCCGTCGTAACCACGTTGGCAACGCCGGTGCCGGAAATGGTGCCCATGGCGGCGGAAGAAACAACAGCCGTCATGGCGGGGCCGCTGCGGAAACGGCCGGTCAGCGAGTATGCCATGTCAATAAACCACTGACCCGCCCCCGTAACGGACAGGAAAGACCCGAACAGGACGAATGCTGCCACATAGGAGGAGGCAATGCTCAGCGGCTGTCCGTAAAGGCCCTCACTGGTGAAGATCACCACGTCGATAATGCTGCGCCACTTGTAGGCCTTATGCGTCAGCAGGCCGGGCAGGTGCTGCCCGAACGCAGCGTACAGAATAAAGATAACGCAGATGATGGGCAGTGCATTGCCCGTCGTTCTTCTGGTGCAGACAATGATCAGGACCAGAATGATCGTTCCCACGATCAGGTCCGCCTGACTGGGCCCGTTCAGCGTATACGTAAGAATATACGCCGAACGGGTCTCATAGATCAGGAAGGCACCGCATGCCAGACAGATCAGGGTAAAGCCTATGTTGTAAACATCCGTCAGAACATGATTCTTGAAGCGGAGCGGCTTTGTCATTCCGATCAGCGTCAGCGCAAAGGTCAGAAAAATGGCACACCGCATGTTGATCGTGATCAGGCCGTAGGCCGCCACAAAGATCTGAAACAGCCCCATGACGATGGCTATGATCTTT
>CADBQE010000294.1 GCA_902796695.1 uncultured Lachnospiraceae bacterium | reverse complement strand
GGATTCCATCCCCTCCTCCACTGCCAAGAGTCTCCGCCGCCCTCGCAAAACTCCCCTGCTCGGCAGAAGCCAGGAAAGCTTCTATCATTTTGGAATCCATCAGATCCTCCGTATTACATTTTTCGAAATGCACATTACACTATTTGTTCTTCCTTTTCAAGCGCAATTCGAGTATACTTTAACAGGCAAAAGAATATTTGGCCGCAGAAATGACAGCCATACTTTTAAATATTCTGCTATTACTGCCACAACACACACCAAAACATGCTCCATATGCGGAAAGCAGATCCGCGAGAGGCATACTTTCGCATCGGGAACAGGCAATTGCACAGGGTGCGGAGCTGTGTCACCGTATTCACCGGACTGGACAGGTCACCCTGTCGGAGAATAAATAAGGAGATGGTTTCTATGAAGAAGATATTGATGCTGATTCTGATGAGTATACTATGTCTGTTCACCGCGTGCGCAAATAACGAAAAACAGACAACGGAACACGCCCTTGCTTCCGGGGAGGCCTGGGAAGCGAACAGTACTCCTGATATGACAAGAGCTGCAGCAGCAGAATCCGAAAACACGCCGCAGAATTCTTCGGAACATGATCCGGCTTCAACTGCCATCTCGTCAGAAGCTGCGGAGTTCGACAAAGAAAGGAAGCGGACGCCGATAACGAAAGAACTGCCGGTCTCTGTTCCAACGGAAGCGAAGACAAGTACAGAAGAACCAACGGATCCGGATTCCATTCCCGAAAAGAATCTGGTTATCCTCGACGATCCCTATGCGGAACCTCTGATGCCGCCGCCGGAAACAAAGGAAGTTCTCAGACTGCCCAATGAAGTGTTTTTCTATCCAGCGCTTGCCGATGACGACGCCATTCACCTGAGGGAATTGGACACCGGAAGCGGTCTCCTGGAACCCTGCGGGTTTGCGGCTCTGGATGAAACAAGGTTTATCATTCTGGATAATATCGGCAGATATATAAAACTATATCAGGATGGAAAGTGTGTCAGAAAATATTTTATGGAGCCTGGCGATGAACCCTGGTATATTGAAATCGACGAAGAGTATTTCTACTTTGTAAATGGATTCGAAGATCTGGATACAGCCGATGATAATATGCTCTATCAAGTCGACTTGGAAACTGGAGAAAGAAAGGCCATTCCATATTATGATCCTGATCCAAACCATGTTTGTTTTGACAGCATGCTTTGGATAGACGGACAGCTAATTATTATTGATTGGTTAAGCCTGAAGCCTGACACGAGCAATTGCAATTCCTGTCTGAATCTGTCCGGAGACAAAGTTATTCCGACAGATAAAGGATTTCAAAGGGACGGAACGAACGACATGGTCAGCAGCGGAACTACAACATGGATTTTCGGCAAAGATGGGTTTAGTTTTAAATATGTGTTTCCAATCTATGTAGACATGCAAGACAATCTCTATGCTGAAATCTGGGATTCGCATTTAATCGGGAAAGAGGGAGAATGTACCCTCCGCAAATATTCTCCTCAGGGAGATCTTCTCTGGTGTCTGAACGTCAGTGACCCGGACATGATCCGACATTGTCCCCATGCCGTAAAATACTGCCGAGACGGAAAGATCTATTTTATGATCATCTGGGAAAAGGAAACCGTGATCTATCAGGTACAGGAAGAGATAAACTGAAAAACTGTACGAAACAGCAAAAGCGGGCGGCCGATGGCCGCCCCTGCGATTATTAGGGTTTCAGGTTGTCATTTCATCAGTATTCGTTCAGATCAAAGCGGAACGGAAGGATTTCCCGGAAGGGGTAGGCTTTGACACCCTGCTCCTCATCGTACATGATGACAAGGAAATCATCGTCCACGAATTCGCTCAGGACCTGGCGGCAGATGCCGCAGGGGGCGCAGAGTTTATCCGGGACCTGACCTTCCGGAGCGCCGCAGACAGCAATGGCGGTGAAGCGGCGCTCGCCTTCACTTACGGCTTTGAAGACAGCTGTACGCTCCGCGCAGTTGGTAGGGCCGAATGCGCCGTTTTCTACATTGCATCCCAGATAAATGCGGCCGGAGGCGCCCACGAGAGCGGCGCCGGTGGCAAAGCGGGAATAGGGGCAGTACGCGTTTTCGCGGGCCTTAAGAGACAGATTGTAAAGTTCCAGATCAGTCATATTCTTTCCTCTATGGCCGGTGACACATCCATCGGCGGGTCAGCTCACTGTTCTTTGGCAATTTTGACAAGGCGGCTGGTGCCCAGGCGGGTGGCGCCGAGCTTGATGAAGTCTTCGGCATCCTTCAGGCTGGCAATGCCGCCGGAGGCCTTGATCTTAAGGCCGGAGCCGACGTGTTCGGCAAACAGGGCGACATCCTCGCGGGTCGCGCCGCCGGTGGAAAAACCGGTGGAGGTCTTGATGAAATCCGCGCCGGCATCGGCAACAACGCGGCACAGTTCGATCTTTTCCTCCCGGGTCAGCAGGCAGGTCTCCACGATCACCTTCAGGATCCGGCCGCGGCAGGCTTCCCGCACGGCTTCGATCTCCCGCTGCACATCGCGGTAGCGGCCTTCTTTGACCCAGCCGATATTGATTACCATATCGATCTCATCCGCACCGTTGGCCACTGCGTCTGTTGTTTCGAACACCTTCACGGCCGTCGTATTATAGCCGTTGGGAAAGCCGATGACCGTGCAGATGGCCAGTTCGTTGCCCACCAGTTCCCGGGCCTGGCGCACGAAGGCCGGGGGGATGCAGACCGATGCTGTTTTGTACCGGATGCCGTCGTTGCAGATCTCCCGGATCTGCTCCCAGGTGCTCTCCTGCTTCAGCAGGGTATGGTCGCAGTATCCCAGAATGTCCTGTAAACTGATTTCGCTCATAATTTGGTCCTTTCCGCGGCCTACAGGTCCGCTTCCGTTATAATGATGCGCTCCAGCCCCGCCAGTTCCTGTGTAATACGGCGGGCGGCCTGAGCGTCAGGGTTATTGCGCAGTTCCCGGCGCAGCGATTCTTTGCGCAGGCGCTTTAAATTGCCGGTCAGGATATGAGCCCGCTCCCGCGGATCGCGGTCCGGATCCAGCGCTTTGCTGAAGACAGCGGCGATCTGCCGGGAAGCCTCTTCGTCCTCCGGATATTCCGAAAGCAGCGCGGCGGGCGTGACCGGCTGTTTTTCCTTTTTCAGCCGCAGAATATGGGTCAGAAGGTCTGCCGTCAGGTCGGTGGGCATATCCTCCGGCCGCAGCAGCTGAGCCACACGGTCCGGCGAAGCGCCGCCTTCCGCGGCCCACCAGAGCATCAGCTGGGCACCGACCGTCAGGCCGTTGCTGCCGGTGCCAGCCCGGCTTAAGGAATCCCGGACCAGGTCCTCCGCTTCTGGCACCTGAATTTCCGCCGTATACCGC
>CADBQE010000293.1 GCA_902796695.1 uncultured Lachnospiraceae bacterium | reverse complement strand
GGAAGAGACTTCATGAAAAAGTACGGGAAAATCGTGCTGGGCGGGATCCAGCAGAAATTGTTCAATCTGGCCCTGTATGTGATCATTTTGATGACGGCGGCGTTCGCGGCGGTCCTTCTTTACCAGTACCGCAATCTGGGCCGGATCGTACAGGAAAACAGTGAAGAGCAGAAGAATTCCATCAAGCAGATCTCACAGGAGACGATGGATTCGGTGCTCTCTTCGGCCATGAGGCAGGGGACGTCCCGGGACGCCGCGGCGGCGGACAGCATATTCGCGTCGCTGAAGAGCCAGGTGCAGATGATGGCGCTCTGCGCGGAAAAGATCTTGAACGACCCGGAGGGCCGGGCCGCGTACCCCTGCGCGCTGCCGGATGCGGCCGGAAACGGGACCGTATCCACGCAGCTGCTCACTGAAGAGATGGCGGACCCGGAAGACCCGGGCGTGGCTGCGCAGCTGGGCCTGATCGCGGGCATGTCCGAAACGATGGAAGCGCTGTTCGCCTCCTCATCCGTGAGCAGCTGCTATGTGGCGCTGCCGTCCGGCGTGATGCTGCTGGCGGACAACCGCCCGGGCGATAAAGTGAATGCCGACGGAACCATGCGCCATTTTGCCATGACGGACCGGCCCTGGTATACCGGCGCGGTGGAAACCGGGGGTGTTTACTTTACGGATGTGGAACGGGACGTTTTTACGGGCAGCATCAGCATCATGTGCTCCTGCCCCGTTTATGCGGACGGCCGTCTGGCGGCGGTCGTGGGCGCCGACCTGTTTCTGACCGGCCTGGAACTGGAACTCGCTTCGCGCGATGGGAGCAGTGGCGCGATCATTATTCTGAATAATAACGGCCATGTGATCTACTCCCCGCTGTCCCTGAGCGATTTCACGATTCAGGCCGCGGAGCAGGCGGCGGACTTAAGAGAATCCGCCAATGCGGGCCTGGCCGCCGTGATCCGGGACGGTTTTCAGGACCTCACGGAGGTCCGGACCGTGGAACTGGACGGCAAGACTTACTATATGACCGGCGCGCCCGTCAGAACCGTGGGCTGGGCCGTGTTTTCCTGCGTCAGCAAGGCGCTGACGGACCTGCCGACGGACCGCATGCTCTCGCAGTATGACGAGATCTCGCAGGAGGCGGTCCTCCGGGTGCGGAAGGATCTGGCGGCCGGCAGGACCACCATGATCATCCTGATCCTGGTGGTGCTTCTTCTGGGCGGCGGGGCCGCGCTGTTCCTGGCCCGGCGGATCGTCAGGCCGTTAGGGATCATGACCGAACGGATCATCGCCCTGGGCGGGGAAAATCTCCGCTTTACCATGGAGAAGGAATACAGGACCGGGGACGAAGTGGAGGCGCTGGCGGAGGCCTTCAGCGAACTGTCCGGCCGGACGCTCGACTACGTGGAGCAGGTCCGGACCGTCACGGCGGAAAAAGAGCGCATCGGGACGGAGCTGGCGCTGGCTACCCGCATCCAGGCGGACATGCTGCCGAATATTTTCCCCGCTTTCCCGGAACGGAAGGAATTCGATATTTACGCCTCCATGAAGCCCGCCAAGGAAGTGGGCGGCGACTTCTATGACTTCTTCCTGATCGACGAGGACCACCTGGGGCTGGTCATGGCCGACGTATCGGGCAAAGGCGTGCCGGCCGCCCTCTTCATGATGGCCTCCAAGATCCTGATCCAGAACGCGGCCATGAGCGGAAAAAGCCCGGCGGAGGTGCTGGAAAAGGTCAATGCCCAGATCTGCTCCAACAACCGCGAGGAGATGTTCGTGACCGTCTGGTTCGGCATTCTGGACCTGAAGAGCGGCCTGCTGACCGCCGCCAACGCCGGCCACGAATACCCGGTGCTGAAGATGCCGGGCGGCGACTTCGAGCTGGTGCGGGACAAGCACGGCTTCGTCATCGGCGGCATGGAAGGCATGAAATACCGGAACTACGAACTGCGGATGGAACCCGGCGCCAAACTGTTCCTGTACACGGACGGCCTGCCGGAAGCGACGAACGGAGAAGAGGAAGCCTTCGGAACCGAACGCATGCTGCAGGCGCTGCACGAAGCGGAAAATGCGGCGCCGCAGGGCGTTCTGCGCGAAATGGGCGACTCCGTGGAGATCTTCTCCGCCGGCGCCCCGCAGTTTGATGACCTGACCATGATGTGCATTACGTACACGGGACCTGCGGCGCAGCCGGAAGAAAGCAGCCGGACAGACAGGTCATGAAGGGGGACGAGATGAAAACGACAGATACGCCTGCCGCGGCGGCGCAGGAGAAGCAGGAAAAGGAAAAGCCGCGCTATAAGGCGTTCATCAGCTACCGCCACCTGCCGCTCGACAAGGCGGCGGCGGAACGGATCCAGAAAGGGATCGAGCAGTACACGGTCCCGGCGGAATTCCGTGAAAAAGCGGGCGGCCCGAAGCTGGGGCGCGTCTTTCGGGACGAAGACGAACTGCCGGTCTCGTCCAGCCTGTCCGACAGCATCACGTACGCGCTGGATCATACGGAGTTCCTGATCGTGATCTGCACGCCGGACCTGCCGAAATCCCGCTGGTGCGAGCAGGAGATCAGATATTTTCTGGAGACGCACGACCGGGATCATATTATCGCCGTGCTGACGGACGGGCGGCCGGAGGAATCGTTCTCCCCGTACCTGCTGCACACCTTTGACGCGGACGGGAACGTGCTGACGGACGTGGAGCCGCTGGCGGCCAATATCGCCGGAGAGAATCATACGATCAGCCGGAAGGCCTTCGGGAAGGAGATGACCCGGATCCGGGCCTCCCTTTTGGGGATCCCGTTCGATTCGCTCTGGCAGCGCGAAAAGCGCAGAAAAACGGCGCAGATCGCAGCCGCCATGGCCGTGGGGATGGTCGGCCTGGGCATTTTCCTGGGCGTCACGTTAAGCCAGAACAGCCAGATCCGCCGGAAGAACGAGGAGATCGTGCGGCAGAAGGATCAGATCGAACAGAATCTGAACCGGATCAGCGAGCAGAATG
>CADBQE010000292.1 GCA_902796695.1 uncultured Lachnospiraceae bacterium | reverse complement strand
TCTGCCGTGCCTTCCGTCCCCGGATCCTCTGTCCCGGGAACTTCCGTGGGAAGCGCCGTGCCCTCCTCCGGAGAAGTCACCGGCATATCCGCGGACTCTCCTCCCGGAAGGCTTTCGGTTTCCGGCACGTCCGTGCGTCCGTCCGCCGTCGCAGGCACTTCCGTGATCGCCGGCAGCGTCCCCGGAACCGTCCCGGCGGGGTTCCCCGCGCAGGCGGTCAGCAGAAGCAGGGCGAGCGCGGCTGCCGTCAGTATCAGATTGATTTTCCGTCTTTTCATATCGGTATGAAAAACGCCTCTCACCTGTCAGAATTATTCCGTCCGGAGCGCCACCACCGGATCCCGCTTGGCGGCCTTCCGCGAAGGAATGAGCCCGCCGATCAGGGTCAGGACCGTGCTCAGAACGATCAGGATCAGTGCGTGCTCCGGCCGGATAAAGGCCCTCACATCCACATCTCCCGCAAAATGATGAATGACCTGATTGCCCGGGATCAGCAGCAGCTCCGCGATCCCGATGCCCATCAGCCCGCTGATCAGGCCGATGATCAGCGTCTCCGCATTGAACACCTCGGAAATATTCCGCTTGGACGCGCCGAGCGACCGCAGGACGCCGATCTCCTTCGTGCGCTCCAGCACGGAGATATAGGTGATGATCCCGATCATGATCGACGACACCACCAGCGACACGGCCACAAACGCGATCAGCACCACCGAGATCACATCAATGATCTGAGTGATGGAGCTCATCAGCAGCCCCACGTAGTCCGTATAGGTGATGCGGTCCGCTTCCTCCACGGAGGCGTTGTAGGCCGCAATGTCATCCGCCACCCATTCCTTGGCCTCGAACGAGTCGCAGTACAGGTTGATGGCGGCCGGCGCGTCCGGACTGACAAGTCCGAAGGCCTTCAGGTTGTCCTCATAGCTGGCTTTGGGGATTAGTGTGTCATAAACGCTGACCAGCGTTTCCTGCGGGATCCCCTCCTTCAGGGCCTGTTCAAAGGCGGCGGCAATGCCCGCTTCGCCCTGGCTCTGCAGGCCGGCGATCATGGTTTCATCCGTCCCGCCGCTGCGCAGCAGATTGATATAAAACAACGCTTTTTCGGACACGCCGAGGCTCATCAGATACGTCCGGGCATCCGCCGTCTTCGCGGCATCGTCCGCGGGGGCGAAGGACAGGCCGTTTAACACATTGATGTCCGGCGACTCCTGCTGCGCCTTGATCAGCGGATGATTCTCCGCGTCCCGGATCAGGCGGTCCGTCAGCTGCTTCGTATAGCCGACCGAACTCTGCAGCAGCGCCTGCACGCCTTCTCCGGAGCCCCGCACGATGCCGGAGATCTTAAGCGGAATGCCCTGCTGCTTCAGCACATCCTTCAGTTCCAGCTGCTCCTCTCCTATATAACGCCAGATGCCGCTCGGCTGCTCCCGGTACAGGTCGGCCGCGGGCACCACCGTAAATGTTTTCTCCAGGATCGCGTCGTAGCTCAGGCTGGCGGCATCCATTTCCACTTTTTCGTTCCGTTCCAGCCGGTCGGTGATATCCCGGTATTCCTCGGTCGGCAGGAAGCCCAGCGCATACAGGGTCAGGAGCGAGATCTCGTTGTCCTTGCTCACGATCAGGACTGCTTCGTCATAGGCCTCGGGCCAGTGTCCCTTCAGCAGTTCGTAGTTCTTTTTGACCGTCTCGTTGACCAGGCCCGTGCTGCTGTCCGGCAGCATTTCATCAAAGAAGTTATGCGAGCTGCTTCCCAGAAGCGTTCCGCCGGCCCGGCCGAAATTCATGCTGCTCAGGAAGGGATTGCTCTTGGCGGCGGAGAGATCATCCGTATTGATCAGTTCGCCGTTCGGATCCTCCGCATACACATTGAAGGCGGTATCGTAGCTGTAGACCACCCCGTGTTCGCCCAGATGCGCGTGGATGGGCGAAGCCGGGTCGTCCAGATACTGTTTGAAGCGCGACAGATTGTTTTTGGTCACGCTTCCGCTCATGCCGGAGCGCATCTCCAGCCAGGCATTGTCGGAATAGACCGCGTCCAGCGGATGCTCCGGGCCGTTTACCCGGCGGTCCTGCCGGGTCTGCGCCATATCCATCCAGGAGCTCAGGTCCAGGGTCTCGGCTTCTATCATGATGGGATACGACGTCATGGTATCCCGCTGAATATCCTTGATATACTGGTCCGCGCCGGTGGACAGCGACAGGATCAGGGCAATGCCGATGATCCCGATCGATCCCGCGAACGCCGTCAGCAGCGTCCGCCCCAGCTTGGTCCGCAGGTTGCTGAAGGACAGCGCCAGCGAAGTCAGCCAGCTCATGGACGCCTTTTTCTTTTTCTGAGAATCCGTGGCCGCCCGGATGCGCTCCGCCCCGTCAAACGGATCGGTGTCTCCCACGATCTGCCCGTCCTTCAGGCTGACGATGCGGGTCGCGTACTGCTCCGCCAGGTCCGGGTTATGCGTCACCATCACCACCAGACGGTCCCGCGCCACTTCCTTGAGCAGTTCCATGATCTGCACGCTGGTCACGGAGTCCAGCGCGCCGGTCGGCTCATCCGCCAGCAGGATCCCGGGGTCGCCCACCAGGGCCCGCGCGATAGCCACGCGCTGCATCTGGCCGCCCGAAAGCTGCGACGGCCGCTTCCGCAGGTGATCGCCCAGCCCCACGGCCTCCAGCGCCTCCTTGGCCCGGCGGCGCCGCTCCGCCTTGGAGATCCCGCCGATGGTCAGCGCCAGTTCCACATTGGCCAGCACGCTCTGATGCGGGATCAGGTTATAGCTCTGGAACACAAAGCCGATCGTATGGTTGCGGTACGTATCCCAGTCCCGGTCCTTATAATGCTTTGTGGCTGTCCCGTTGATGATCATGTCGCCCTCATCATAGCGGTCCAGCCCGCCTATGATATTGAGCAGCGTTGTCTTGCCGGAGCCGGAAGGCCCCAGCACCGCCACAAATTCATTGTCCCGAAGATTCAGACTGACGCCGTCCAGCGCCGTCTGCACAAAATCTCCCGTGCGGTAAACTTTCTTGATATTCTGTAATTGGAGCATTCAATGATTCCTCAATTATTCTGTGTCTGTCCGGGAAGCGGGCCCTTCAGCCCCGGGGCTCAGACGATCCCTTTCTCGGAAAAATGCAGCGTTCTGTCGCAGATGGCCAGCGCGGCCGGCCGGTGGGTGACGATCAGGACGGTCTTGTCATGCAGGTCCTTCACATGGTGCAGGAAACGTTCTTCTGTTTCGCCGTCCAGGGAAGCGGTCGCTTCGTCCAGCAGCAGGACCGGGCTTCCGGAAAAGATCGCCCGGGCGATGGCCAGCCGCTGCAGCTGGCCTTCCGAAAGGCCCGCGCCGCGTTCCAGCAGGCGGGTGTCCAGGCCTTCCGGCAGATCCTTCACAAAATCGGCGCAGGCAATGCGCAGCGCTTCCCAGATGGCGTCATCTTCCCCGGCCCGCTCCGGCGCCGCAAAGCTGACGGCGTCGCGGATCGTCCCGTCTAACAGCAGATTGCCCTGCGGGACATAGGCAAACAGCCTGCGGTGTTCCGCGGTCAGCGGAACGGGGCCGCTTCCGGTCATCAGTTCGATCTGCCCTTCCTGCGGCCGGTAAACGCACAGCAGCAGCTTGAGCAGCGTGGATTTGCCGCAGCCGCTCTGGCCGGTGAACGCCAGGATCTCTCCTTTTTTCACCTCCAGGCCGGCATGGCGCAGCGCATCGGTCCCGCGGTGGCCCTCCTGCGTCGGGTAGGAAAAGGAAACGTCCGTGAAGCGGATGCTCCGCAGTTCCTGTTCATAGAGCCGTTTTTCCTCCGCGAGCGGATTCATGGCCTTCTCCGATTCTTCCGCAAACGATTCCGCCTCCATCAGGCGTTCCGCACTGGCGATCATCGCGTACCAGCGCGGCAGAAAACCGGACAGATTGACGAACGGCGCCTGGAACTGCGCGATCAGCTGCATCATAGCGGTCAGTGTGCCGTAGCTGATGCGTCCGTTCAGGATCCCCCAGCCGCACCAGATCACCGTAAAGACGACCATTCCGTTGACCGCGATGCCTACGCCCAGGTTCGCCGTATTCGTAAACCGGATGCGCTTCATGCGCGCGGCCTTGTGGCCTTCGGCGTATTTTTCCGCCTCCCGCTCCGTCCGCTCCCGGGCCGCAAACGCGCGGATCAGCAGCATGCCGCCCAGTCTTTCCTGCAGGAAGCTGCGCAGTCTGCCGTCCTTTTCCTGTACCAGGCGGTGCAGCGATTTCAGTCGGCCACGCACCAGCAGCGCAAACAGTCCCATGAGCAGTCCCACCGGCAGCAGGAGCAGCGTAAAGCGGGGATCCAGGACCACCATCAGGACAAACGCGCTGATCAGCCGGATCAGCATCCCGATGATGCCGGGGATGACCGTCGCATACTCCCCGGCCACAAGCCTGGTGTCGTTCGTCATCCGGTTCATCCATTCCCCGGAATGGACCGCGCAGACAGCCCCGTAATCCTTGATCATCAGCGTGGAAAGCAGGCGTTTCTTGAAAACATTTTCCAGATCGGCCTTGCTCCGCTCATAGAAATACCGCTGTACCGCCCGCAGCAGCTGCTGGGCCAGCACCAGCGCAGCCAGCAGAACCGCGCTGCGGATAAAAGACGCCTGATTCCGGGCTACCGCACCGTCCACCACCGCGCGCAGCAGCAGGGCATAAAGCACCCCGGAGCCGCCCTGCAGGGCCTCCAGCGCTGTGAGCAGAACCACATAGTTCCGCTTCCTGCCCGGTACCGTATATAACCATTTCAGCGCGATCCTGTCCACCAGACCTGTTTCCTGCCTTTCCGCCGTAGAATCGGGAACGAACCACAACAACCCTTCCGGTCCGGGGAAGGGTCATCAGAATTTCGCATTTTATAGGATAGCAAAGCGAAGCGGAAAAATCAACCGCAACAGCAGCCGCGATCCGCCCCGAAAAACGCGAAAATCACGCAAAATCCGGCAAAAAAGCATTGACACGCCCGGTTCTTTGTCCTATAATGCCAAAGCACCGCTCAAAAAGAGCTCTGTTTCCCTGCCCCGGCAACAGACCCGTCACGAGCCGATTCACCCTGAATGCTTTAGATTATTAAGGAGGCTTCCCATGAATACATTCATGGCCAACCCGGAAACCATCGAACGCAAGTGGTACCTGGTTGATGCAAACGGCAAGACTCTGGGCCGTCTGGCCGCGGAGGTTGCATCGGTGCTGCGCGGCAAGAACAAGCCCCAGTTCACCCCTCATGTCGATACAGGCGATTACGTGATCGTCATCAATGCTGAAAAGGTAGCCGTGACCGGCCACAAGCTGCAGAATAAGCTGTACCGTCACCACACCGGCTACGTCGGAGGCTTAAAGTCCCTGACCTTAAAGGAAATGCTGGAAAAGAAACCCACGGAAGTCATCGAACACGCCGTCCGCGGCATGCTTCCCAAGGGAACCTTAGGCAACCAGATGTACAAGAAGCTGCACGTGTATGCGGGTCCCGAACACCCTCACACCGCTCAGCAGCCCGAAGTACTGGAAATCGAAGGCTAAGGAGGATTAGAACATGGCTACTCAGTATTACGGAACCGGCCGTCGCAAAAAAAGCATTGCCCGCGTCTATCTGATCCCCGGCACCGGCAAGATCACCGTCAACAAGAGAGATATTGAAGACTACTTCGGTCTGGAAACCCTGAAGGTCGTTGTGCGTCAGCCCTTATCCATTACCGAAACCGCTGACAAGTACGACGTGAACGTCACCGTCAAGGGCGGCGGCTTCACCGGCCAGGCCGGCGCTATCCGCCACGGCATCGCCCGCGCCCTCCTGAAGGTGGACGGCGAATTCCGCCCCGCCTTAAAGAAGGCCGGCTACCTGACCCGCGACCCTCGTATGAAAGAACGCAAGAAACCGGGTCTCAAATCTGCCCGTCGCGCTCCTCAGTTCAGCAAGCGTTAATCGACCCTTGCAACTATCAAAAAACCGCGGAATTCCACCCCCTTGCTTGGTCAAGGATGGTATTTCCCGAAATCCGGAGCAGTCCGCAAAGACT
>CADBQE010000291.1 GCA_902796695.1 uncultured Lachnospiraceae bacterium | reverse complement strand
TTTGGCAGGCGCAGGGGTCCGTCAGGTTCGCCGCGCCGACTTCCACCGCGGCGGCGCCGGCCATCATCATCTCAAGCACATCCTCCGCTGTACTCACTCCGCCCATGCCCACCACCGGGATCTTCACCGCCCGGCAGACCTGCCAGACCATGCGCAGGGCGATGGGGAAGACCGCGGGGCCGGACAGGCCGCCGGTCGTATTGGCCAGCAGCGGGCGGCGCGTTTTTAAATCGAAGCGCATGCCCAGCAGCGTGTTGATCAGACTCAGCGCATCGGCGCCCGCAGCTTCGCAGGCCCGGGCGACCGCCGTGATATCCGTGACATTCGGCGTCAGCTTGACGATCACCGGCTTATGCGTGACGGCCTTGACTGCGCGCGTGACTTCCGCGGCCGCGCCCGGATCCGTGCCGAAGCTCATGCCGCCGCCGTGCACGTTGGGGCAGCTGATATTGATCTCCAGCCAGCCGACACAGTCCTCCCGGTCCAGACGGACCGCCGAGGTGACGTAGTCTTCCACGGAAAAGCCGCTGATATTGGCCATCACGGGCTTGTGAAACACTTTCCGCAGCCGGGGCAGCTCTTCCCCAATCACTTTGTCGATGCCGGGATTCTGCAGGCCAACCGCGTTCAGTAGGCCCGACGGGCACTCCGCGATGCGGGGCGTGGGGTTGCCGAAGCGGGGGAGGGGCGTCGTGCCTTTAAAGGAAAAGGTCCCGAGCATGTTGATGTCGTAGAGTTCCGCAAATTCGTACCCGTATCCGAACGTGCCGGACGCGGGGATCACGGGATTATCCAGCGGAATGCCGCACAGATCCACACGGGTATTTACCATCCCAGCACCTCTCTTTCAAAGACGGGGCCTTCTTTGCAGACCCGCTTCGGGCCGGCGGCGGTTTCGATGCTGCAGCCCATGCAGGCACCGAAGCCGCAGCCCATGCGTTCTTCCAGGCTCAGCTGGCCCGGCAGTCCGGTCGCGCGGCAGAGGGCCTTCAGCATGGGGAGCGGGCCGCAGGCATAAAAGTAAGAGGCGTCCGCGGGCAGATGCTCCGTGACAAATCCTTTTTCGCCGGTGCTTCCGTCCAGGGTAACGACGGTGACCGGTGCGCCCAGGGCGCGGAATTCGTCAGCGTAGAAGATCTCTTCGCTGCGGTTGAAGCCGAGCAGCACCCGGGGCGTTTTTCCCGCGCGCAGCAGCTCCTTCGCCAGGAAATAGAGGGGCGGGATCCCGACGCCGCCGCCGATCAGCAGCGGCGCATCGCCGGCCCGGCTCAGATCATATCCGGTGCCCAGCCCGGTCAGGGCGTCCAGCTGCTCGCCGGGGCGCATCGCGGACAGGATCCGCGTGCCTTCCCCGACAGTCTTGAAGATCAGTGTCAGCCTGCTGTCCGCCGCATCGCAGACGGAGATCGGGCGCCGCAGAAAAACGCCGGGGATCTGCAGCTGCACGAACTGTCCCGGCCGGATATCCGCGCCCGGAGCGATCCCTTCGAGCGTCATCCGGAATATGCCGGGCGCCAGCGGAATAGTATTGGTAACAGTCAGTAAATATTGTGTCATCTCACTTCTCACAGTGCGTATTTCTGAAAGAGGGAAGGTCAGGGGGCAAAACGGTAGGCGGGGCGGCCGGCGCAGACGGTCAGGAGGCAGCGGCCGCGGACGGACCAGGCGTCGAAGGGGGTGGCTTTGCCCAGGGAGAGGAATTCGGAAGGGCGGATGGGATATTCGGCTTCCAGGTCCCAGACCGTGAAGTCGTCCGGGGACAGCGGGATGGAAAAGCGTCTGCGGGGATTCAGGATCATGAGTTCCAGCAGGCGGTCCAGGGAGATCGTGCCGGGGCGGACCAGGCGCGTATACAGGAGCGGGAAGGCGGTTTCCAGTCCGACGATCCCGAAGGCGCTGCCGGCCAGTCCTTTCGCCTTTTCTTCCGCGCTGTGCGGGGCGTGGTCCGTGGCGATCATGTCGATCGTGCCGTCCAGGATCCCTTCCAGCAGGGCCTCCCGGTCCGCGCGGCTGCGGAGCGGCGGGTTCATTTTGAAGCGGCCGTCTTCCTGCAGGTCGTTTTCGTCCAGCAGCAGGTAATGCGGCGCGGTCTCGCAGGTGACGTTGATGCCGTCTTTCTTGGCCTGACGGACCAGTTCGACGCTTTCCCGCGTGGAAATGTGGCAGATATGGTAAGCGCAGCCGGTTTCCGCGGCCAGCCGGATATCCCGGGCAATGGGGCGCCACTCGCTTTCGGAGGAAATGCCCCGGTGCCCGTGCGCCGCGGCATAGACGCCGTCATGGATGTATCCGCCGTGCAGCAGGCTGTTGTCTTCACAGTGGGCGGCCAGCACCTTGCCCAGGGCAGCGCAGCGCCGCATCACGGCCCGCATCATGTCTTCGCTCTGCACGCCGTGTCCGTCATCGGAAAACGCGGCGACGTACGGCGCCATGGCTTCCAGATCCGCGGCTTCTTCCCCCTGTTCGTTCACGGTGAGCGCGCCGTACGGGAGAACGCGGATCACGGCCCCTTCCCGGATCAGCGCCAGTTCCTCCTCCAGATGAGGCAGGCTGTCCGGCACCGGCTTTAAATTGGGCATGGGGCAGACGGCGGTATAGCCGCCCCGCGCGGCCGCCAGGGATCCGCTGCGGATCGTCTCTTTATAAGAAAAACCCGGCTCACGGAAATGCACATGCACATCACAGAAGCCGGGAAATACAACAGGTTCGGAAAAAGAGGAAAGAGACAGCTCCGCCGGAAGAGGCGGATTGAAATCAGGAAACAGTTTGCTTTGATAAACACGGGCCTGCATGAAGCTCCTCCTGCAAAAAAAGCCTGCCGATACCGGCCGGGCTTCCCGCTCATCAACACGGACTGCTCCGCAGTCCCGTCACGCTGTCCCGTCTTGCCGATATCTCAGTATCGTTTTTAAAGACCGGTGTTACTGTACCATAAACCGCGGACGCTTGTCAAACAAAAATTATGAGAGAAAGATGACAGAAACAGCACCCGGCTGTCCAGTAAAAAAACTGCCTGCGGAGCGGAATTGCTCCGGAGACAGTTTCCCTTACAGCAGG
>CADBQE010000290.1 GCA_902796695.1 uncultured Lachnospiraceae bacterium | reverse complement strand
CGGCAACCTGCTTCAGGGGATCTATTCCTTTGCCATAGGTGTGCTGCTGGCCTTCGTATATGAGAGGACCCATAGTCTTGCCGCCCCCATCCTGGTACATGTGGGCGCCAATCTGGTCTCTGTCCTGTTAACGGAAGTGGAAGGCATCCAGTCCATCTATCAGTACGGGAACGAATCCGCGTTTCTGCTGACAACCGGCGGAATGATGCTGTTGTTCGTGATCGCCTTTTATCTGTTCTATGCGAAGGTCCGGCCGGAACGCATAGACCCGGAAACTGCGGCCGGAACGCTTTCCAAAGAGCGGGAGGATCAATATGGAACATGAACAGTTCAACAGTCTCATCGAAAAACTGATCGAGGTGGCGCATACCAAGAACAACACCGTGGAATATGCCGATATTCAGGCGGTGTTCGGGGATGCCTTCCTGACGCCGTCGGATCTGGAAGAGATCTACAGCCGGCTGGAGGCAAAGAAGATCGACGTAATGCGGGCCATGTCGGATGATCTGAGTCTGGAGAACCTGGCCCCCGTGGATGTGGACGAAGATTTCGTCCCTACGGAAGAGGACGAAGCCGAATCGCTGGAAGTGGACAGCACGGAGTACCTGGCTTCCGCCGGGACGGAGGACCACGTCCGGATGTATCTGAAGGAGATCGGGCAGTTCCCGCTGCTGACGGCGGAAGAGGAGCTGGACCTGGCCATCAAGAAATCCCAGGGCGACGAAGAGGCGAAAAACCGCCTGATCGAAGCGAACCTTCGGCTGGTGGTCAGTATCGCGAAGCGCTATACGGGCCGCGGACTGGGCTTTCTGGATCTGGTGCAGGAAGGCAACCTGGGCCTGATGAAAGGGGTGGAAAAGTTTGATTATACCAAAGGATACAAACTGTCCACCTACGCGACCTGGTGGATCCGCCAGTCCGTGACCCGCGCCCTGGCCGACCAGGCCAGGACGATCCGCGTCCCGGTCCATATGGTGGAGACCATCAACAAACTGACGAAGACGCAGCGCAAGCTGACCCTGGAGCTGGGCTATGAACCCAGCATCGCGGAGCTGGCGGAAGCCATGGAAATCAGCCAGGAGCGCGTCATGGAGATCATGCAGATCGCACGCGAGCCCGCGAGCCTGGAGACCCCCATCGGCGAGGAAGACGATTCCAACCTGGGCGATTTCGTGGCGGACTACAACGGCGTCACGCCCGAAGAGAACATCGAAGCCGTCATGCTGCGCGAGCAGATCTACTCGATCCTGGACGATCTGAAAGACCGGGAGAAGCAGGTCATCATGCGCCGCTTCGGCCTGGGCGACAATCATCCCCGCACCCTGGAAGAAGTCGGGCGGGAATTTGACGTGACCCGCGAACGCATCCGCCAGATCGAGGCGAAGGCGATCCGCAAACTGCGCAACCCCGTGCGCAGCCGCAAAATCAAAGACTTTCTGGAGTAATCTGCCATGAAATTCCGTACTGCCGCGCCGGCCCTCCTGCTGGCGCTCATCCTGATGCTCACAGCCTGCGGCGGGAACGCCCCGGCGTCGTCTGCCGCGGCGCCGGCCGCCTCCCCGGCCTCTTCGGAGTCCGCTCCGCAGGAATCCGCGACCGCCCCCGGCGCTTTCACGGTCCCCGCGACCACGGCCGCCCTGAATTTCGCTCAGACGGAAGATCTGGACGCCGCCGTCGTGAAAACACAGAATTTCCAGTATACCGTCGGTGAAATGCTGTACGTGATCGGCAGCATGACGGCCAATCTGTCGTACTACGGCGTGGACCCTTCCGTTTCCCTGAAAGAACAGAACTTCCCCGGGGAAGCCGGGAAGACCTGGTTCGACGTCGTGATCGAACAGTCTCTTTCCTATGCGGAAGAGCAGCTGCTCTACTGTGAGGCGGCTCTGGGCAAAGGCTATCGGCCCGGCCCGGAAGACGATGAACAGATCGCGCAGATGCGCGCGGTCGCCGAACAGAACGCCTCCCAGTCCGGCTGGGATGTAGAGACCTACTTCCAGCAGATGTTCAGCACCAATATCCGCTGGAAAGACCTGGAAGGCGTTTTCCGCAAGAGCTTCCTGGCCCAGAAGGTCCGCGAAGAACTGCTGACGACGGAATACACGCAGGAGGATCTCGAACGCGAGTATCAGGACAACCTGAAGAAGTACGCGCTTATCGACTATTACGCGGTGGATCTGGGAGACGGCGAAGCCATCCCGGACGACGTGATCGAAGCCGCGCGCGCGGCCTTAAGCTCCGCCTCCGGCACGGATGTTTACCGTCAGGCGGTTCAGGATTTCCTGCAGGCCGTCAAAGACCCGGCCGAGATCGAAAAAGCCGGCGGCATCGGCGCCTATACGGACAGCTACCTGGAATCCGCCGCCCACCGCGGCGTCGGCTATACGGCCTCCGAATTCTTCGACTGGGCCTTCTCGGACAGCACCCGCGAAGGCGATATCCTGCTGGTGGACAGTGACCAGGCCAAAACGCCCTACGCCTACTGCCTGCTGAAGAAGCCCTATAAGGATATGACCGTTACGGTGGATATCCGCCACATCCTGTTCAAAACGGGAACGCCTTACGCTACGAAAGAAGAAGCCCGTGCCATGGCGGATAAGATCTATCAGGAATGGGTGGATGCCGGCGCAGCGGAAGAGCGCTTTATCGAACTGTGCGCCGAATATTCGGCCGACGGCAACGCCGCCGACGGCGGGATCTATACCGGCGTCACGGAAGGACAGATGGTCCAGCCGTTTAACGACTGGTGCTTCGATGCCGCGCGCAAACCCGGCGACCACGGGATCGTGGACACGGAATTCGGCTCTCACATGATGTATTTCATCGGCCGCAACATCGGCTGGGAGACGGCGGCCTCCAACGGCCTGCTTTCCCGGGATTACGATGCCCTGATGGAAGCGCAGAAAGCGCTGACTCCGGCGGAAACGGACCGCGAACTGGCCGGCCGGATCGTCCGGTAGGAAAGAGGCGGCCATGTGCGCATCGATTCCGAACCATAAAACAGTCATCGGACTGACCGGCGGCGTGGGCTCCGGCAAAAGCACCGTGACAAGAGTCCTGCGGAAAGAATACGGCGCCCTGATCCTGGAAGCGGACGCCATCTGCAAAAAGCTGATAGAACCCGGCGGCAGCGCCTGCGAAGCCGTGGTAAATCTGCTGGGGCCGGATGTGCTGACGGAGTCCGGCGCCATCGACAAGCAGCGTATGGCGCAGATGATCTTTCGGGATCCGGGCCTCCGCTGTGCCGTCAACCGGATCCTGCATCCTGCCACGTTCGAAGCGGTCAGCAAGCGCATCCGGAATACCCGGAAGAAACTGATCGTTTACGAATCCGCCCTGCCGTACGAAGCCCGCTTTTCCGACCTGTGCACCCGCGTCCTGTACGTTTACGCCTCCCCGGCCGTCCGCCGGGAGCGCCTGAAAGCCGACCGCGGCTATTCGGAGGAGAAGATCTCCGCCATCATGCGCTCGCAGCTTTCGGAAGAAGAGTTTTACCGCATGGCGGACGGCATTGTAAACAATGACGCGGACGAAGAGACCTGCCGTGCCTCCCTGCGGGAACTGATGAAAGCCTGGCAGATCGGGCCGCTGTCATGAGCATCCGGATCCGCACCCTGGCCAGCGGAAGCGAAGCCAACGTCCTTTTGGCGGAATTCGACGGGTTCCGGGTGATGATCGACGCCGGTCTGCCGGGGCGCACCATCCTCGACATGCTGGAAGCCGACGGGATCCCGGCCGAAAGCATCGGCGCCCTGCTTCTGACGCACGAGCACATCGATCACTGCAAAGGCCTTCCGCCCCTGCTGAAAAAGACGGATATTCCGGTCTGGACCACCCGCGGCACCTTTGAAGGACTCGCCCGCCACACCTTTTTCGCCCGCCTGCCGAAGGAGCGCTTTCACCTGTTTAAGGCCGGAGATTCCTTCACGCTGGGCGATATCCGCGTGACTTCGATCCCGATCAGCCACGATACCCGCGAGCCGGTCGCCTACCGTCTGGATGCCGGGGATTTCTCCTTTGCCGGCGTGACCGACCTGGGCTGCTTCGACGAAGCGCTGACCGAGGCCCTGCAGGGCGTGAATGCCCTGCTGCTGGAGGCCAATCACAACCGGCGCATGCTGGAAGCGGGGCCGTATCCGTATCCGCTCAAGAAGCGGATCGACGGGCCGGCCGGCCATCTTTCGAATGAGGACGCGGGCCGCCTGCTGCAGCTCATCCGTCCGCAGCCCTCGCAGGTCCTGCTCGGCCATCTGAGCCGGATCAACAACCTTCCGGCGCTGGCCCTGGATACGGTGGAAAGCGCGCTGAAGGAAGTTCCGGGCGGAGAGAAGGTTCGTCTTTCCGCCGCTCCGCCGCTCGGATTCTCCGAACCGCTTATTTTTTAAAGAATCTTCAAAAAACTGCAGTAAATTGCTGCGGAGTATGCTATAATATCAGCCGCATCTTTACGGAAGGAACTGGAAACGACAATGGCCAATATCCTGGAACTGAAGAAAATATCCAAGTCATTTGACAACGAGCTCGTTCTGGACGAACTGGACCTGGAAATCCGGGAAAATACCTTTATGACGCTGCTGGGGCCTTCCGGCTGCGGAAAAACCACCACCCTGCGCATCATCGGCGGTTTTATCCGTCCGGACAGCGGCGTGGTCCTGTTTGAAGGCCGTGACATCACGAATCTTCCGCCCAACAAGCGGCAGCTCAATACCGTCTTCCAGAAGTACGCCCTGTTTCCGCACATGAACGTGAGCGAAAACATCGCCTACGGCCTGAAGATCAGCGGCAAAAGCCGCGACTACATCCGCGACAAGATCGAATACGCGCTGAAGCTGGTCAATATGGACGGCTACGGCAAGCGCGACGTGACCCAGCTTTCCGGCGGCCAGCAGCAGCGGATCGCCATCGCGCG
>CADBQE010000289.1 GCA_902796695.1 uncultured Lachnospiraceae bacterium | reverse complement strand
TTCCGTGGCCGGCAGCATGCTGATCGCGATGACCGCCGCCATCTTTTTAGGGAAAATACTGTAAGGAGGTTCGTGTCATGGAAAAGAGATCTGCTGCACCCGTCGCCGACAGCGAAAAGCAGGCGGTTTACGACCGGTATCTGCGTACGACGCATACGCTGGGCCGCATCTTCAGCATCATCGTGCTCATTCTGCTCCTTGGCGCCCCGTTTGTGATGGGCGCGGTGCTCGGGACTTTCCCGAACCTGCCCGCGGCCGGCAAAGCGTTTTTAAGTATCGGGATCGTCTATCTGGTCAGCTGCATCGCGGAATATATCATTTATGTGCCCATGCTGGGGGCCGGCGGGACCTATCTGGCCTTTATCACCGGGAACCTGATCAATATGAAGGTTCCGTGCGCGATCACGGCCCGGGATATCGTCGGCGCCAAAAGCGGGACTACGGAGAACGAGATCATTTCCACGCTCTCGATCGCGACCAGCTCGCTGGTGACCATTCTGGTGCTGGCGGCCGGCGTGGCGCTGCTGATCCCGCTGCAGCCGCTTCTGCAGGCGCCGGCGCTTCAGCCCGCCTTCGACAATGTCGTGCCCGCGCTGTTTGGCGCCATGGCGTATAAGTATTTCCGGGGGCATCTGAAGATTGCGCTGCCTCCGCTGGCCGCTATGAGCCTTCTGTTCGTGCTGCTGCCGGGCCTGATCTCCTCCACCAGTATGATGATCATCCCGGGCGGCGCGCTCGCGATCGGCCTGGCCTGGTATTATTTCCGGAAAGGACAGGAAGAGGGTCGATGAAAATCCTGTTATATATTCTTGCGGGGCTTTTGGCCCTCTGTCTGCTGCTCCTTCTGGCCGCCGTGATCAAAACGCTGCTGACGCCGGCCCGCCGCCCCGGCTGGGAACCCCGCCGGGACCCGGAGCGGGAAAAAGTCTATGCGGAAAAGCTGGCGCGCATGGTCCGGACCGAAACCGTCTCCGCCAAAGGAGAGATCCGGCGGGAAAAGTTCCTGGCTTTTCACGAAGTTCTGGCTGAGCTGTTTCCGCTGGTGCATCAGCAGCTGGAAAAGACCGAGATCGACGGCAGTCTGCTCTATACCTGGAAGGGTGCTTCTTCCGAGCGGCCTCTGGTCCTGATGGCCCATCAGGATGTCGTGCCCGCGGAAGGGGAATGGCTGCACGGGCACTTTTCCGGCGATATCGATGAGGAAGGCCGCATCTGGGGCCGCGGAAGCGCGGACGACAAGTCTTCCCTGATGGCTGTATTCCAGGCCATAGAAGAACTGCTGGCGGAAGGCTTTATTCCACAGCAGGACGTTTATATCAGTTCCTCCAATACCGAGGAAGTGGGCGGCGACGGCTGTCCGAAGCTCGTGGCGGAACTGGAGCGACGGGGCGTTAAGCCCTTCCTGGTGAACGATGAGGGCGGCGCCGTCACGGCGGATCCGATGGCCGGCATCCGGGGCCATTTCGCCATGGTCGGCATTCTGGAGAAAGGCCAGGGCAACCTGCTGATCACGGCCCGCTCGCACGGCGGCCACTCGAGTTATCCCGCCAAAAATTCGCCGATCGCGCGGCTTTCCCGCTTTGTCTGCGACATCGAAAAGCATCAGCCGATGCGCTCCGTCATGACGCCGCAGCTCAGATCCATGCTGAAAGAACTGGGCGCATACGGTCCCTTCTACTACCGATTGCTCTTCGGCAATCTCCGGCTCTTTCAGCCGCTGCTCATCCGGCTGATGCCGTCCATTTCGGCGCAGGCGGCCGCTCTTCTGCGCACCACCGTCGCATTTACCATGCAGACCGGCTCCGACGCCTGCAACGTGCTGCCGCAGGAAGCGACCCTGACCCTGAACCTGCGTTACATGCCGCACCAGAACCGGGCGGAAAGCAATGCGGTGATCGAGAAACTGGCTCATAAGTATGACCTGGAAGTGAAAGTGATCGACGCCTACGACGCCTGCGACCCGGTTCCCGCGGACGGCAGTGCCTTCCGCCTGCTGGAGGATACGATCCACGAAGTCTTCCCCGGCCTTCCGGTCATTCCGTATATCATGACCGGCGGCACGGACGCGCGCTTCTATCAGAAGATCTGCGGCGCCTGCTACCGTTTCGCGCCCGTGGTCTACGGACCGGATCAGATGAAGGGGATGCACGGCCTGAACGAATATATCGATGCGTACAGCCTGACCGGCGCCGTCGATTATTACCG
>CADBQE010000288.1 GCA_902796695.1 uncultured Lachnospiraceae bacterium | reverse complement strand
CTGGGCCTGACCACGCATCCGGACGTGATCGCGGCCGGCGTGCGCGCACTGGAGCAGTACGGCTCCGGCTGCAGCGGATCCCGCTTTTTGAACGGTACGCTGGAGCTGCATCTGGAACTGGAAAAGGAACTGGCGGAATTCCTGCACAAGGAAGCCGTCATCACGTTCTCCACCGGCTTCCAGTCCAATCTGGGCATCATCAGCGCTGTGGTGGGCAAGAATGACTACGTGATCATGGACCGGGAAAACCACGCTTCCCTGTATGACGGCTGCCGTCTGTCCTTCGGGACCATGCTGCGCTACCGCCACAACAACATGGAAGAGCTGGAAAAATGCCTGCAGCGCGTTCCGGAGACCGGCGGCGCCCTGATCGTGACGGACGGCGTCTTCTCCATGGGCGGCGACATCGCGAAGCTGCCGGAGATCTGCGCACTGGCCGAAAAATACGGCGCCCGCGTGATGGTGGACGACGCCCACGGACTGGGCGTGATCGGCGAAGGCGGCCGCGGCACGGCCAGCTACTTCGGTCTGGAAGACAAGGTCGACATCTACATGGGCACCTTCTCCAAATCCCTGGCCTCTCTGGGCGGCTATATGGCCGCGTCCGCACGCGTGATCGACGGCGTGAAGCATTCCAGCCGGCCGTTTATTTTCTCCGCCTCCATGACGCCCGCCTGCGCCGCGTCCGCGCTGGCGGCCCTGCGCATCCTGAAAGCCCATCCGGAACTGCCGGAAACGCTGCAGAGCAACGCTCTGTACATGCGTCAGGCCTTAAAGGACCGGAACGTGAAAATGCGCTCCGGCGGCGGCGAGCAGATCCCGATCATCCCGATCTACACCTACGAAATGTTCCGCACCCTCCAGGTGACCACCGAGCTCTACAACCGCGGCGTGTACGTCAACAGCTCCCTGCCGCCCGCCGTGAAGGAAAACGAGTGCCTGATCCGCACCTCGCTGATGGCCACGCATACGCATGCGCTGATCGACGAAGCGGTGGACATCATCGCGGAAGTCCTGAAGGAGTTTGAAGTATGAGCCGCCCGGTCGCCCTGGTTACCGGCGGCACCAGCGGCATCGGCCTGGAAACAGCCCGCGCTTTACGGAGCGCGGGCTGCCGCGTCTATACCTTTTCCCGCCGCGCCGCGGAAGCGGGAGACGAGACCCATTTTTCCGTGGATGTGACGGATGAAGCCGCGGTACAGGCCGCGGTCGATACGCTCTGCGGGCAGGCCGGCCGGATCGACATCGTGGTCAACTGCGCCGGCTTCGGCATCTCCGGCGCGGTGGAATTCACCGAACTGTCCGAGGCCAGACGCCAGATGGACGTGAACTTCTTCGGCATGGTGAACGTGAACAAGGCCGTGATCCCGCACATGCGGGCCTCCGGCGGCGGACGGATCGTGAATATCAGTTCCGTGGCCGCACCGGTCGCGATCCCGTTCCAGACCTATTACTCCGCCAGCAAAGCCGCCATCAACGCCTATACCCTGGCGCTGGCCAATGAGCTGCGCCCCTTCGGCATTACGGTCTGCGCCGTGCAGCCCGGCGACATCGCCACGGGCTTCACCGACGCCCGGGCCAAATCCGTGGAAGGCGACGACATCTACGGCGGCCGCATTTCCCGCAGTGTCTCCCGCATGGAAAAAGACGAACGCGGCGGCATGAAAGCCGAAACCGCCGGCCGCGCCGTTGCCAAAGCCGCGTTGAGAAAACGCGTCAAACCCCTGTACGCCATCGGCTTCTCCTACAAAGCCGTCTGCGTCCTGGTCAAACTGCTTCCCTGCCGCCTCGCGAACTGGATCGTGGGCCGGCTGTACGCGGCCTGATGACGGTGACGGGAGGACGCATCTCCCGTCACCTTTTTGATAATACGGGGGCCGCAGTCCGCTTTCCGCATCCGCCGGGGGACCGGATAAACGGCGGATAATATCGCGGTTTTTCCTATATTTTCTCCCATATCACAGACACATTTGACTTGCCAAAAAAAGACCCGTGCTATATACTGTAAACGGCGTCTTTTCCGGCGCACATAACGCAAAATGAGGTGAGCGTAATATGATTCCTTACATCGCAGCAGCCAGTGACATCACCATTGGCGAGGCGCTGGGCAACATGGTGGTTGGCCTGGGCGTCGTGTTCCTCGCTCTGATCTTCCTGAGCGGCATTATTTCCCTGTTCAAATTCATCGGCAAAGCGGACCACAGCAAAGCTGCCGCGCCCGCGCAGGCCAAACCGGCCGTGAAGGCCGCCGCTGCTCCCGCAGCCCCCAAGGAAGACGCTGTCGATGGCGCTGTGATCGCCGCGATCCTGGCCGCCGTGGCCCAGAAGTGCGGACCGTCCGCCAGAGTCGTCTCCATCGAGAAGGCAAAATAAATCCGGTTCCCGCCCGTCCGCAGGACGCCGGAACCCCCCGATCCAGAGAACAATAAAGTAAATATATTCAATCTTTCCAGGAGGAAATCAAAATGAGCAACTACAAGATCACTGTCAATGGCGTAGCCTACGATGTAACCGTGGAAGGCGGCGGATTTGCCCCTGCTTTCTCTTCTCCCATGATGAGCCAGCCCGTGGCTTTCGCTCCCGCTGCTCCCGCTGCCGCTCCGGCTCCCGCTCCCGCCGCTGCCCCCGCTCCCGCTGCTGCTCCCGCCCCTAAGGCTGCTGCTCCCGCTGCTGCCGGCACCGCCAACGTGGAAGCTCAGGTTATCGGCAAGATCTTCAAAGTCGTGGCCAAAGTCGGTGACACCGTTTCCGCCGGTGACGAGATCGTTATCCTGGACTCCATGAAGATGGAAATCCCCGTGGTGGCTCCTCAGGACGGCACCGTGGCTTCTATTAATGTAAAGGAAGGCGACGCCGTAGAAGTCGGCGATGTGATCGCGACCTTAAGCTAAGTTCATAAGTCCAAAGGAGAAGACAAATGTTGCTTGGAATTGGAGAAACATTCTCAAACCTGGCTCAGCAGACTGCCTTTGCTTCGCTGGACTGGAAGAACTACGTGATGATCCTGATCGCCTGCATCTTCCTGTACCTGGCTATTGCCAAAGGATTTGAGCCCCTGCTGCTGACGCCCATCGCGTTCGGCATGCTGTTAGTGAATATCTATCCGCAGATCATTGCGGCCCCCACTACGTCCTATCTGGATCCGGACGGCCACGAATTCGCCGTTGTGGAATATGACGGAGTGGACCTGGCAGCCACACTGGCCGCCGCCAAGGAGGTCAAATTCTCCGATGACGGCACCAAGGCCGAAGTGAAGGACTCCTCGGATGTGACCGTCGCCACCATCAAGATGGGCGGCTATGTCAAGGAAGCGCTGGAAGTGTTCAATGTGAACGAAGTCAACATTGAAAACACCTACCGCCTGCTGGTCACCTATCTGTACCAGCAGCATGCCTACACCACCAAGAGTAATGCCGGCGGCCTGCTGCATTACTTCTACATTCTGGACGAATGGGCCGTGCTTCCCTGCCTGATCTTCATGGGCGTGG
>CADBQE010000287.1 GCA_902796695.1 uncultured Lachnospiraceae bacterium | reverse complement strand
AGGGGCCGACGGCCCAGGCCGCCCTCTCTTGCAGCTGCGCAGCAATTCACCTTGTTTGTAATCGGCCTGCTATAGCACCTTAAATATAATATTTGTCATACACCCACCGGAGCGGATTCTCGACAATATATTTCACGTGAGAGAGATAATCCGTTGAATTCCTTATTACATGCTCATAATATCCTCTCTGCCAGATCCCTTCTCCGAGTTCCCTGCTGACACAGGCTTTATACGATCGGACCAGCTGCGGCAGAGCCCTTGTTCCTTCTCCGTAATCCTCCGGAATCATCACCAGAAAATGAATATGATTCGGCATAATAATAAAATGATCGATCCCCGGCATCCTCCGAAGAATTCTTTCGGCACACTCCCCCGCCGGAGACAGAACCACAGACGTATCCTCCCCGCAGGTTCGGACCTCACCAAGTATCGGACGCTTTCCTTCGGTGCAGATCGTAATAAAATACATGCCGGCAGAAGAATAATCCCAGTCTTTCAGTCGAATTTTTTTTCGAGACGGCAGATTTGACATAATTCATCCTTTCCATAATTGATGTATGATTATTTTTGCGGGCCGCTGACACAGCGGCCCCTACGATAACCCGGGGATCTGATTTTGCGGGCCGTTGACACAACGGCCCCTACGATAACCCGGGGATCTGATTTTGCGGGCCGTTGACACAACGGCCCCTACGATAACCCAAGGAAATCTGATTTTTCGGGCCGCTGACACAGCGGCCCCTACGATATCCCCGGGGGATCCGATTTTCGGGCCGTTGACACAACGGCCCCTACGATAACTCGGGGGATTTGATTTTGCGGGCCATCGTAGATCGGCCCCTACGGGATTGGTTTGCCGTAGGAGATGCAGAGGGTGGCGGTGTAGATTTCGGGGATGCCGGCGTCGGAGAGGAGGCGGCTGAGGGTTTCGAGGGTGCTGCCGGTGGTGTAGATGTCGTCGATGAGGAGGGCGCGGGTGATGCCTGCGGGAGGGTTGGTGAGGCGGAAGGCGTTTTCCATGTTGCGGAGGCGTTCGGCGGGGCCGAGGTCTTTCTGGGCGCCGGTGTGTTTGGTGCGGATGACAAGGTCTTCGCGGCAGGGGATGCCGGTGAGTTTTTCCAGTTCATAGGCAAACAGAGAGGCCTGGTTGTAGCCGCGGGCGCGCAGGCGCGGACGGTGGATGGGGACCGGGATCAGGACCTGGGGACGGATCTGCTCCAGATATTCGCGGCAGGCATCAAGCCAGGCACGCGCAAAATACACGGCGTACTGCTGGCGGCCGTGATATTTGAAGCGGGTGACGGCGCTGCGGACAGGCTCGGCATATCGCCAGACGGCCCGGTTCTGCTTGAAATGGAAGGATTTATCCCGGCAGTCCGGACAGAAAGTGCCGCCTTCCTCGCCCAGACTTCGCCCGCATTTTAAGCAAAGCGGCTCCCGGAGCAGGAGGGAGCCGGGAAAGCAAGCGGGATGGATCCACGGATCGTCCGGGCCGCTCAGAGTAAGCGGTGCCCGGATCCGTGCCCGAAAAGGCAGCGGCCTGTCGCAGAAAGGACAGCGCTGCGGAAATAAGAGAGACAGGACGTCTCCCGGAGCCAGAGGGGCTCGCATCATATTCTGTTTCATCATGGATTTTTGAAAATAGAGAGGGGGAGCGCGCGCTCAGAGCTCCTGCAGGCGCAGGTGAAGAGAAGAGTAGCGGCGCTGCTCCGTATTGTTGTCGACCATCTGCTGGAACAGGACGGGATCGCCCACCAGGCAGACGCAGCGGCGGGCGCGGGTAACGGCCGTATAAATGAGCGGCCGGGTCACGAGCGGCCGGGGCACGTTCTTCAGAGGGATCACCACGGCCGGATACTCGCTGCCCTGCGCCTTGTGCACGGTGACGGCATAGGCCAGCTCCAGTTCGTTCATCTCCGCAAACTGGTAAACGGCGCGGCGTTCTTCATCGAACAGGATCACCACTTCTTCGGTGAAAAAGCGGATGTCCTCGATCACGCCGATGTCGCCGTTGAACACGCCGGTGCCCCGACGGGAGCCGGCGGTCCATTCCTTCTGATAATTGTTTTTGATCTGCATGACTTTGTCGCCCTGACGGAAGAGGCCGCCGGCAAAGCGGCGTTCCTTTCTGCCTTCCGCGGGGGGATTCAGGGCTTCCTGCAGCAGCGGATTCAGGCTTTCCACACCGAGCGGACCGCGGCGGGTGGGAGAAATGACCTGGATCTCGGAGAAGGGGGCGCCCACATAATCCGGGAGCTTGTCCCGCACAAGCTTGACCACCACATCCCGGATGGTCTCCGGATTCTGCCGGCGGATAAACATGAAATCACGGCTGCTCCTGGCGGTATCGATCAGGCCGCCTTCGATCATGCGGTGGGCATTGATCACGATATCACTGGTCTCGTCCTGCCGGAAGATATGCGTGAGCGCGATGGAGGCGAAAACGCCGGAGCGGAGGATGTCCTTGAGCACATTGCCCGGCCCGACGGAGGGCAGCTGATTGACGTCCCCCACCAGGATCAGGCGCGTGCCGGGGATCAGGGCCCGCAGCAGCGCGTACAAAAGAGGCAGGTCCACCATGGAGACCTCATCCACGATCACAACGTCGGATTCCAGCGGGTAGGACTCATTGCGGGTAAAGCGGAGCAGGCCGGTGCTGTCGCGGTCGTCGCCTTCGGGCGCGCCCATGTATTCCAGCAGACGGTGGATGGTCTGGGCGGGGCGGCCGGTGGTTTCGGTAATACGCTTGGCGGCACGGCCCGTAGGCGCGGCCAGAGAAACGGTCATCTCTTTGGCTTCAAAGTAGCGCAGCATGGCGGAGATGATCGTGGTTTTTCCGGTGCCGGGACCGCCGGTGATCACGGTGACACCGCGCATGACGGCCGTTTTGACGGCTTCCCGCTGCGTTTCTTCCAGCTGCAGCGTGGCCTCGCCGTCCAGCCGTGCAAGATCGGCTTCCACGTCGGCTTCCTTAAGAGAAAAGGTCTGGTCCAGCTCCCGCAGCTTAGCCGCGGAAGCGGCTTCCATGAAATAGTACGAGCTTAAATAGACGGCCGGAACACCGGCAACGTCCTGCACTTTGAACCGCTTGTCCAGATGCAGCGCGTCGATTTCACGCAGAATAGGACCTTCCGGCAGGTCCAGCAGCTTTTCGGAGTATTCCAGCAGTGTGGCGAGCGGCAGAAAGATATGACCGCCTTCGAGCGCCTGCATCATGGCATAATGCAGGCCGCTGCGGATCCTGAATTCCGAATCCGGAGCCAGACCGGAGGTGCGGGCAATCTCATCCGCGATGCGGAAGCCCACATGGGTCAGGTCGTCGATCAGCTGATAGGGATTGGCCTGCAGAACACTGTAGAGAGTATTGCCGTAGCGTTCATAGATGCGGGAGGCCAGGGAAAGCGGGATCCCCAGACCGTCCATATAGATCAGAGCGGAGCGCAGCTCGCGCTTTTCGAGCGCCTGCGCGGACATTTTTCTGGCGCCGCTTAAAGAAATGCCGGGGACTTTGGAAAGCGCCTGCGGATCCTCCTCCAGAATGCGCAGCGAATCCTCCTGAAAGCGGGAAACGATACGCGACGCCAGCATAGGCCCGATCCCCTTAATAATACCGGAAGCCAGATACCGCTCGATAGCGCGGACCGTGGTCGGAGCGGTCAGCGTGCACCGCTCCACCTGCAGCTGCTCGCCGTAGGAGGGATGGGTCACAAAATTGCCTTCCACGCGCACCAAATCGCCGGGACTTAATTCCGGCAGATTTCCGACAATAATGACGGAGCCGTTTTCATCCGACAGCTCCATGACGCTGTATCCGTTCTGGGCATTCCGATAAATGATATGCTCCAGCGTTCCTTCAAGCGTGATCATACAAAAGAATTATTCCCGCTCGCTTCTGCGGCGGCTTTCATTCATATAGTCCACAAACTGCCCGGTCCCGACCGCCACGGCGGTCATGGGAGAGGCGGCCAGCACGGTGTTGATGCCGGTCTTTTCTTCGATCAGTTCATCCAGACCGGAGAGCAGCGCGCCGCCGCCGGTCATCACGATGCCCCGCTCGTAAATATCCGAGGCCAGCTCGGGCGGCGTACGCTCTAAAACGCCGTGAATGGCTTCCACGATCTGCAGAGCGGGATCGTGCAGCGCTTCCAGCATTTCATCCGAGGTGATGGACATGGTTTTGGGCAGGCCGGTCATCAGATTGCGGCCCTTGACGTCCATGGAGACGGTCTCCGGGCGCGGATAGGCGCAGCCGATGTGGATCTTGATATCCTCTGCGGTGCGTTCGCCGATCAGGAGGTTATGGCGCTTGCGCATAGAGCGGATGATGGCTTCGTCGAAATCGTCGCCGGCCAGCTTCAGGGACGTGCTGACAACGGTGCCGCCCAGCGAGATCACGGCGATGTCCGAGGTCCCGCCGCCGATATCCACGATCATATTGCCGCAGGGCTTGAAAATATCGATCCCGGCGCCGATGGCGGCCGCCACGGGTTCTTCGATAATGGTCACTTCGCGCGCGCCGGCGTTGTAGGTGGCGTCCTCCACCGCTTTCTTTTCCACTTCCGTGGCGCCGGAGGGGATGCAGATGCTGATGCGCGGCTTGCGCAGCGTACGGCGCGCCATGGCCTTGTTGATGAAGTATTTCAGCATCTTTTCCGTCACGATGTAATCGGAAATAACGCCCTGCTTCAAGGGGCGTACCGCGGTGATATTGCCGGGCGTGCGGCCGATCATTTTGCGCGCTTCCTCACCGATGGCGACGATTTCCTGATGGTCCCGGTCATAGGCGACAACGGACGGCTCCTTCAGAACGATGCCTTTGCCTTTTATATAAACCAGTATGCTGGCAGTTCCCAGGTCGATGCCTATATCCATGGAGAGAACGGGCATGTATTGATCCTCCTGATCCGTCAAAGCGTAAGTGGGTACATTCTACACTATTAAGCAAAAAAAGAAAAGGAGGAAATCCCCCTTTTCTCCAAAACTTTCAAAAGAAAGTCAGGAAGCGGCTTCGGCGGCGGCCCGGACGGCTTTGGCCAGCTGGCCGGCGCAGGAGGTGCCTTTGCTGCCGCATTCCACATCTTTCAATTTGCCTTCGATCTCATCCACCGTAAGCCCCTCCACCAAAATGGGGATGGCCTTTAAATTCCCCGGGCAGCCCCCGGTGAAAACTACATTGTGGACGGTGTTATCCTCCGCCAGATCCAGGTCGATGAGCACGGAGCAGGTGCCGCTGGTGGTATATTGATAATGGGTCATGGTT
>CADBQE010000286.1 GCA_902796695.1 uncultured Lachnospiraceae bacterium | reverse complement strand
TTGAACCCTCGCGCCGCTATTAACGACCTGCACCCTTTCCAGGGGTGTCCCTTCGGCCAGCTTGGGTACTTCTCCGAATGCAAAGGGTAGTATAACGATTTTGGGGAGGGTTGTCAAGTATTTTTTTCAGATATCTTCGATCTGCCAGTCGACAGGCGCTATGCCGCGGGAGCGGAGGAAGTCGTTGCAGCGGCTGAAGTGGCGGCAGCCGAAGAAACCACGGTAGGCCGAAAGCGGGCTGGGATGGGGGGCCATGAGGACCAGATGGAGCGGATTGTTCAGCAGTGCCCGTTTTTCGCCGGCCGGACGGCCCCAGAGCAGGAAGACGATCGGACGCTCCTGCGCGTTCAGCACCCGGATGGCGGCGTCGGTAAACTGCTCCCAGCCGATTCCGCGGTGGGAGGCGGCTTGATGCGCCCGGACGGTCAGGATCGTATTGAGAAGGAAAACGCCCTGCTCCGCCCATTTCATCAGATAGCCGTTGTTCGGGATCCGGCAGCCCAGATCGTCATGCAGTTCCTGAAATATATTGACCAGAGACGGCGGGATCTCTGTTCCGGGCCGCACGGAAAAGCACATGCCGTGGGCCTGGCCCGGTTCATGATAGGGATCCTGTCCCAGGATCACGACCTTGACTTTCTCCAGCGGCGTGGCTTCAAAGGCCGAAAACAGGTCCGCGGCCGGCGGAAACACCTGTTTTGTCTGATATTCCGTCAGGACCTTCCGGTACAGGTCCCGGTAGTAGGGCTTTCCGAATTCTTCTTTCAGGGCGGCTTCCCACCCTCCGCTCAGCATGGCCATGGCTGCTCCTATTTGATCAGTTCGGCGGTATAGTCGTAGAAATTGACGGGCGGTAGTTTTCCGAACTGCTGCATGGACCACTTGTTCCAGCGGTCCGGGTTGTAGATCAGCTGAACGGTATCCGCCAGTTCCTTCAGGGCGCTGTTGAGATTCTCCTCCCGGAGGGATTTTTCCATCTCCGCCTTATGGCGGGCTGTTTCCTCCACCACATAGGGCGAGAGGCACTGGATCAGGTAATAGCTGGTGTCCTGCGAAATGATCGGGCTCCAGCGGCCTTCTTTCAGGGCGAATGCGACGGTCTCCCACTCTTCGCCGTAGGTGCCGCGCACCACGTTCTCTTTCCGGACCGAGACGCCGTCCACGCCGCGCAGGATCTCGCCGATCTGCGTGCCTTTTTCCAGTTCGGTCTGGATCCGCAGCGCTTCCGCGTAGCCCGCCCGGTGCTCGATCTCCACGATCTGAAGCGAGATCACCCGGGCTTCCTCGTCGCTGATCTCCACGTGGCCGTCGATCATAGTCTGACGGTAAAAGATCTGCGCGCGGGCAAAGCGGGCAAAGGCTTCTTCCGCCACTTCCCGCGTGATCCCGGTCGCGGCCCGGCCTTCCTCGCCCAGCTGCTGCATGTAAGCCTCCGCAGCGTGGGCCACCGAAGATCGCTCCGCATTGCTGAGCGTGACGCCCGCCCTGCGGGCTCCGCAGTCGGCCAGGAACAGCAGTTCCAGATAATCCAGCAGGCCGTCCCGGATATACTGTTCAAAGGTCCCGTCCGCCAGCTCCACCTTCCAGATCCCGCTCCCGTAGGAGGATGTGTAGCGGGTGTACTGGGACAGGATATAGATCTGCGCCTCCGGCCATGTGCAGACAATGTCTCCCACGGCCAGCAGTTCATTTTCCCGCAGAGAAAGATCCTGTCTTTTGCCGCAGGCGCCGAGCAGCAGGCAGAGCGCAAGAAGGGAGCAGAGCACCCGTTTTCTCATCGGGCGGCCTCCCGTTTCCGGAGGATCTCCGTAAAGGCTGCCGTATTGGCGCCGGCGTCCCCGCGGAACACCGCGCTGCCGGCCACCAGCACGTTGGCGCCGGCGTCCAGGACCGCTTCCGCGTTCCGAAGCGTTACGCCGCCGTCCACTTCGATATCCGTTTCCAGGCCGCGTGCCTGCATCAGGCTGCGCAGCGCCCGGATCTTGTCCAGCGAATAGGGCAGAAACTGCTGACCGCCGAATCCCGGGTTGACACTCATCAGGAGGACCATATCGGCCTGCGGCAGCACCCAGTCCAGGACGGACAGCGGGGTCGCCGGGTTGAGCGCCACGCCGGCCTTCAGGCCCAGGTCGTGGATCGCGTTCAGCGTGCGGTCCAGGTGCAGGACGGTTTCGGCATGGACCGTAATGATATCGGCGCCGGCTTCCGCGAAGTCCGCCAGATACCGGTCCGGATCCGCGATCATCAGATGCACGTCGAAGACCAGCGGACTGATCCGGCGCAGCGAACGGATGACCGGCATGCCGAACGAAATGCTGGGCACAAAATGCCCGTCCATGACATCCAGATGCAGATATTGGGCTCCCGCCGCCCGGACCGCCCCGGCGTCCTCCGCCAGCCGGCCGAAATCGGCCGCCAGGAGTGAGGGAGATAAAATGTACCGCATACAGTCTCCTTCCTGTGCCTTAATATTTTCTGCGCGCCCGGATCTCCTCCAGGAACCGGCAGTAATTGCTGTAGCGCTCCGCGGAGATCAGGCCGGCTTCCGCGGCCTCCCGCACGGCGCATCCTTTTTCTTTGTGATGCAGACAGTCCCGAAACAGACAGCTGTCCCGGTACGGTTCGGTTGCCGGATACAGAGCCGTAAGGTCCTCCGCCTCCAGAGGCGGCAGATCCAGCGAGGAAAAGCCGGG
>CADBQE010000285.1 GCA_902796695.1 uncultured Lachnospiraceae bacterium | reverse complement strand
GAACGGCATCGCCACCTACTGCAACACCATCATCATGATGCAGCACCAGAAGCGCCGCTTCATCGACCACGTCGACTACATCACCTCGTGCGGCTGGATGGACGGCCCCGGCGGCCGTGAAAGAGTCGGCCTGCCCGGCAACCGCGGCCCTCAGATGGTCGTGACCGACATGGGCATCATGAAGTTTGACGAAGAAACCAAGCGCATGTATCTGGCTTACTACTATCCTTACACCACGCCCGAAGAGATCAAGGCAGCCATTCCGGACTTCCCGCTGATCGTTGACGAGCGCGCGCAGCTGATGGAAGGCCCTACCCCCGACATCATCCGCACGATCCGTGAGGATATCGACCCCGGCCAGGCCTTTATCAAAGTCCCGAAGGAATAATTAAGGAGGAGAACGAACATGGGTTTCTATTCGATGCCCCGCTATTTTCAGACGATGCCCCAGGTGGGCAAGCCTTTAAAAGCCCGGAACGAAGAAAACGAACAGACGATCCTCGCGATCGAAAATGAACTGCATCAGGCCGCTTACAACGCCATTCAGGCGGGCAAGCCCGACGAAGCCGTCAACAAGACCGGCGAATTGACCGCCATGCAGCGTCTGGAGTACCTGGTGGATCCCGGTACCTGGTGCCCGTTAAACAGCCTGTACAACCCGCAGCACAACTCCCATGGCTCCACCGCCATCGTCAAGGGACTGGGCCGCATCAGCGGTCACTGGGCTCTGATCGTCGCGTCCGACAACAAGAAGCTGGCCGGCGCCTGGATCCCCGGTCAGGCCGACAACCTGCTGCGCGCTTCCGATACCGCGAAGTGCCTGCATATCCCGATGGTCTACGTCCTGAACTGCTCCGGCGTCAAGCTGGATGAGCAGGAAAAGGTATACCCGAACCGCCGCGGCGGCGGCACTCCGTTCTACCGCAACGTGGAACTGGAGCAGATGGGCATCCCGGTCATCGTCGGCATCTTCGGAACCAACCCGGCCGGCGGCGGCTATCACTCCATCAGCCCGACCATCCTGATCGCGCACCAGAAGGCCAACATGGCCGTCGGCGGTGCCGGCATCGTGGGCGGCATGAACCCGAAGGGCTATGTGGATGAAGAAGCGGCCATGGCGCTGATCGAAGCCGGCAAGGGCTTAACGGCTACGCCTCCCGGATCCGTCCCGATCCACTACGGCCAGACCGGTTTCTTCCGTGAAGTCTATGCCGATGACTACGGCGTACTGGACGGCATCAAGAAGTATATGTCCTTCCTGCCTGCCTACAATCCGGAATTCTTCCGCGTGGACGATCCCGCTCTGCCGGCTCTGGATCCGAACGATCTGTACAGCCTGGTCCAGATGGACAAGAAGCGCACCTATGATATCTACGATGTCATCGGCCGTATCTTCGACAAGTCCCAGTTCCTGGAATACAAGAAGGGCTACGGTCCGGAAATCGTTGCCGGTCTGGCCAAGGCCGAAGGTCTGCTGGTCGGCGTGATTTGCAACCAGCAGGGTCTGCTGATGCACTATCCGGAATACAAGCTGGCTCAGAATCCGAACTCCGTCGGTATCGGCGGCAAGCTGTACCGTCAGGGCTTAATCAAGATGAACGAGTTCGTGACGCTGTGCAGCCGGGACAAGATCCCGATCGTCTGGATCCAGGATACCACCGGTATCGATGTCGGTGATGACGCCGAAAAGGCCGAGCTGCTTGGCTTAGGTCAGTCCCTGATTTACTCCATCCAGAACAGCGGAATTCCGCAGATGGAGATCACCCTCCGCAAGGGTACCGCCGCGGCGCACTACGTCATGGGCGGCCCGCAGGGCAATGACACCAACGCCTTCACCTTAGGGACCGCTGCGACCGAGATCTACGTCATGCACGGTGAGACCGCTGCCGCTGCCATGTATTCCCGCCGTCTGGCCAAGGAGTACAAGGCCGGTGAATCCCTGGAAGGCACCATCAAGAAGATGAACGAGATGATCCAGGATTACGCGGCGAAGTCCCGTCCTCAGGCCTGCGGCGAGTTAGGTCTGGTCGATGAGATCGTCAACATGAACATGATGCGCAACTACGTGGTAGCCTTCGCGTATTCTGTGTACCAGAATCCGACCAAGATCTGCCCGTTCCATCAGATGTTAAGCCCTCGTACCATCCGCGATTTCACAACATTCAAGAAATAATACAAATTCTTCGCCCTCCCCTTTTGTCGGGGGAGGGCGACCTTGGGAGAATGGAATGAGTATCTATACCTTAGGAATTGATGTCGGCTCCACCGCGTCCAAGTGCGTGATTTTAAAAGACGGCAAGGATATCGTCAGCAAGTCGCTGATCGATGTCGGTGCCGGCACCAGCGGCCCGGCCCGCGCGATAGAAGATGTTCTTTCGAACTGCGGTCTGACGCATGAAGATATGAGCTTTACGCTGGCGACGGGCTATGGACGCAACTCTCTGGACGGGATCGCCCATGCCCAGATGAGTGAGCTGTCCTGCCATGCGAGGGGCGCGTCCTTCCTGTATCCGGACGTTCATACCGTTATTGATATCGGCGGACAGGACGTGAAAGCCATGCATATCGAAAACGGCGCTCTCGTCAACTTCCAGATGAATGACAAATGTGCCGCCGGCACGGGCCGTTTCCTGGATGTCATGGCAAGAGTCCTGGAGGTAAAAGTCTCCGAGCTGGGGGATCTGGCGGCTAAGTCCACCAAGCGTGTCGCGATCAGCTCCACCTGTACGGTCTTTGCGGAAAGTGAAGTTATTTCACAGCTGGCACAGGCAACCGACAAGTGTGATATCATCAATGGCATCCATCATTCTGTCGCGAACCGCGTCGTCGGTCTGGTGAACCGGATCGGCGTGCAGGACCGTGTGGTCATGACCGGCGGTGTCGCACAGAACAAGGGCATTGTCGAAGCGCTGGAAGAGGGCTTGGGACATATCGTGTATACGAGTCCCCTGACCCAGTATGTCGGCGCGCTCGGCGCGGCCCTGTTTGCATATCAGAAAGCACTGAAAAACATCAATAAATAAGCGAATGAACCGGTGCCTGCACCGGCCATCAATCAGGAGGAAAAAATCTATGGCTAAACAAGTAAGCCCCGGCGTTCTGGCGCTGCGCAAGGTCGTTGATGACGTCTATGCGGATGCCCGGAAAGCCAAGGCAGAAGGCAAACTGGTGGGCTGGTCTTCTTCCAAGTTCCCCTGCGAACTTGCGGAAGCTTTCGGTCTGCATGTCGTCTATCCTGAGAACCAGGCAGCCGGTATCGCCGCCAACAGAGACGGCGAGGTGATGTGCCAGGCAGCCGAGGATCTGGCATATGACAACGACATCTGCGGCTATGCCCGTATCAGCCTTGCGTACGCTGCGGGCAAGAGAGCTGCGAAGAAGCTGGATCCCGAGACGCTCGAGGTCATGATCAATCCCGAGACGGAGAAGCCCTACACCGAGTTGGTGGATATCAACGAGATCTGGGCGATGCCGGAGGGAGAAGAGAAGGAGAAGAGGCTGGCAGCCATCAAGCCTTACCGCCAGATGCAGATGCCGATGCCTGATTTCG
>CADBQE010000284.1 GCA_902796695.1 uncultured Lachnospiraceae bacterium | reverse complement strand
TCCAAATGCGTGGAGATCGAAACGATCCTGGAAGCGCTGCTGGAAAAACTGGGCCAGAAGAAAGCGAAGCTGATCCCGCTCAACCGGGAAGCTCTGTTAAAAGGCGCGGAGTGTGTAAAATAATGCCTCAGTTTGTGACGCCGGCGGAAGCCGTCTCCCATATCAAGGACGGGGACTGCATCATTTACAACAACTTCCTCAGCGTGATCAACGCGGAGCAGCTCTCCGCCGCCCTGAATGAACGCTTTAAGGCGACCGGCCGCCCGAAGGACCTGGAACTGTACTGCAGCGCCGGGCTGGGCGGCTGGAAGCCCGGCAGCGTGTGCGAGGAGATCGCCTGTCTGGGCGCGGTAAAGTCCGTGGTGCTGAGCCATTTCGGCACCACGCCGGAAATCGCCCGCCTGATCCTGGAAAACAAGCTGGAAGCCTACAACCTGCCTTTCGGCGCTATGTCGCACGCCATCCGCGCGGCGGCGGGCGGCCAGGATTACATTATTTCCGACTGCGGTCTGAACCTGTTCGTGGATCCGAAATATAATGGATATCAGCTGAACGAGAAGAGCCGCCGCGTAATGGTGGAGGAGATCGTGATCGACGGGAAGCGCCGCCTGAAATACGCGGTGCCCCGCCCGGACGTCGCTTTCATCAAAGCCTCCTCCTGCGACGCGGAAGGCAATATCAGCATGGAGGACGAAGTGGCCATCGGCGACGCGCTCTCCATCGCGCAGGCGACGAAGCGCCGCGGCGGCCTGGTCATCGTACAGGTGGCCCGGATGCTGGAGCAGCCGCGCCATCCGATGGAGATCGTGATTCCGGCCGCGCTGGTAAGCTACATCTGCATCTGCCCGGAGCAGACGCAGGTCCAGGGCGTGCCGGGGATCGATCCCCTGCTGTCCGGCCGCGAGCAGATGAGCGACGAAGCGTTGGGCGAGTACGTGAAGCAGCAGTCCGCCGCAGCCAGGGAAGACCCGGCCAAGCGCCTGATCGCGCGGCGCGCCGTGAAGGAGCTTCGGCCCGGCGATGTGGTCAATATCGGAGTGGGCGCCCCGGAATATGTCGCGCGGGAAGCGGCCGTAAGCGGGATTCTGTCTCAGGTCAATCTGACGGTGGAATCCGGTCCCATGCGGGGCCTGCCGGCCGGCGGAACGCCTTTCGGCGCCGCCGTCAGCCCGCACGCCATCTGCACCAGCGCGGAACAGTTCGACCTGTACGACGGGGGCGGACTGGACGTCTGCTTTATCGGCGCGCTGGAGATCGATGCGCAGGGGAACGTGAACGGACACTATCATCCGAAGAAGCTCTCCGGGATCGGCGGCTTCATCAATATCACGCAGTTCACGCACAGAGTCGTGTTCTGCACCAGCTTCTCGGCCGGCGGCCTGGAACTGGAAGAGGATGAAAACGGCCTGCACATAAAAAAAGAGGGAAAATTCCCCAAATTCGTGGATCGGGTAACGGCGCTCAGCTTCAGCGCGGAGAACGCCCACGCGAACGGGCAGGAGGTCATTTACGTGACCGAGCGCTGCGTGTTCCGACTGGGAGCTAACGGGCTGATCCTGACCGAGGCCGCGCCCGGGATCGATGTGAGAAAGGACATCCTGGATCGGCTGCCGTTCGACGTGGAGGTCGCTCTGTAAGAAAAAGGGCCGGCACACGGCCGGCCCCGTTCCTTAATCGATCTCGATGTGAAAGTCCCGCATCGTATTGAGCATATGCAGGTGCATGGCGGCCCTGGCCCCGATCGGGTTCCGGTCCTGCAGGTACTGCATGATAAGCCGGTGGTCCCCCAGCGTGTGTTCGGCAATGAGAGGAGACTCATTGGCCAGAATGACGCCCTGACGGATGGCACGGTTGAAGGTCGGGAAAAGGCCGGTGATGAACTGGTTGTGGGCCGCGGCCGCAATGGAATTGTGGAACTTCTGCTCATATTCGTCCCAGCGGGGGTCCCGGGCCAGAACGATCGATTCCAGCTCCTGCCCGTGGCGGATGATGGATCCGATCTCTTCATCGGTGGCACGCAGACACGCGTAGTAAGCGGCCTGCGGTTCGAACATGAGCCGCATCTCGTAAAGGTCCTTCAGGCTCACGCGGGTGTTCTGGATCTTCAGCAGCTCGTAATCCGCATGGATGTGCTCGCTGCGGGTCACGAACGTACCCACGCCGCGGCGCACCTCCAGGATCCCGCGGGTGGTCAGCACCCGGATCGCCTCGCGCAGCGTGGTGCGGGAAACGCCCAGTTCCCGGGAAAGCTCCGGTTCTCCCGGCAGCCTGTCGCCCGGCTGGAAACGGCCCTGGGTCAGCAGTTCGGTGATCTGTTCCGCGGTGCGGACGGATAAAATATTACTAGCAGGCATAATCGGTCCCTCCGACCGAAATTATAATCAAATATCAGGCAACAGACAATATTTTTCTTGACAAGGAGAAGAAGAGTCATGAATTTAAAGATCGAGAAGACAACGAATCCCATGCCGAAGCCGGCTCCCGGAACAGCGCTGGGCTTTGGCCGCGTTTTTACGGACCACATGCTCCTGATGGAATATGACAAGGGTCAGGGCTGGCATGACGCCCGCATCGTTCCGTTCGGCCCGATCAGCATGAGCCCCGCGAGCACCTGCCTGCACTATGCGCAGGAAACCTTCGAAGGCATGAAAGCCTACTGCTCCGAGGACGGCCGGATTCTGCTGTTCAGACCGGAAGAAAACTTCAAGCGGCTGAATATTTCCAACGACAGGCTCTGCATCCCGCGTCTGGATGAGGAATTCTGCGTGGAGAGCCTGAAGGAACTCGTGAAGCTGGATAAGGAATGGGTCCCGCGGGAAGCCGGCTCTTCCCTGTATATCCGTCCGTTCGTGATCGGCAACGAATCCCGTCTGGGCGTAAAGGACGCGGATAATTATCTGTATATCGTACTGCTGAGCCCCAGCGGCGCGTATTATCCGGAAGGATTAAAGCCTGTCAAGATCTACGTGGAAGAAGAATATGTCCGTGCGGTGCGCGGCGGCATGGGCTTCGCCAAGACCGGCGGCAACTACGCGGCCAGCATGCTGGCACAGCATACGGCGCATGAGAAGGGCTATTCCCAGGTGCTGTGGCTGGACGGCGTGGAAAAGAAGTACGTGGGCGAAGTCGGCGCGATGAACATGTTCTTCGTGATCGACGGAGAAGTGGTGACGCCCGAACTGGACGGCTCCATTCTGGCCGGCATTACCCGCAAATCCATTATTGAACTGCTGCGCAATAAGGGGTATACTGTTACGGAACGCAAGCTTGCCATTCAGGAAGTCGCGGATGCCGCGGACGCCGGCAAGCTGCAGGAAGCCTTCGGCAGCGGAACGGCCGCCGTTATCAGCCCGGTCGGCGAGCTGAAGTGGGGCGATAAGATCATGAAGATCAACAACGGCGAGATCGGCCCGATCGCGCAGTACGCCTATGACACCCTGACCGGCATCCAGTGGGGCCGCATCCCCGGTCCCGAAGGCTGGGTCGAGGAAGTCTGCCGCCTGTAATCCCGGGCCCGCCGCACCGCCGGCCCGCAAAAGAAAATGTAAGGAGCAACATCTGTGGAACGTAAAAACGCATGGCTGTCTTATGACAAGAAGCAGAAAAAAGAACTGACCGTCCTGTGCGAGAATTACCGCAAATTCTTAAGCGCCGGCAAGACCGAACGCGAATGCGTGGAACTGGCCGTTGCCGAAGCGGAAAAAGCCGGCTACATCAGCCTGGACGTGGCCATCGCATCCGGCCGGAAGCTTCAGCCCGGCGACCGGGTCTATGCCACGATCATGGGCAAGAGCATGGCGCTCTTCACCATCGGCACGGATCCGCTGGAAAAGGGCATGAACATCCTGGGCGCGCATATCGATTCCCCGCGCCTGGACTTAAAGCAGAATCCGCTGTATGAGGACACCGACCAGGTGCTGTTGGATACGCACTATTACGGCGGCATCAAGAAGTATCAGTGGGTCGCGCTGCCTCTGGCCCTGCACGGCGTAGTGGCCAAGAAGGACGGCAGCGTGGTAAAGGTCTGCATCGGCGAAGACCCGAAGGACCCGGTGGTGGGCATTACGGACCTGCTGCCTCACCTGGGCGCTTCCCAGATGTCCAAGTCCGGCGCCAAAGTCGTGGAAGGCGAAGACCTGAATGTCCTGATCGGCAGCGAGAAGGTCGTGGAAGAGAAGGCGAAAAAAGCCGGTGAAGATCCCAAGGCCAGCGTGATGAAGAACATCAAGGCGATTCTGAAGGATACTTACGGCATTGAGGAAGAAGATTTCATCTCCGCGGAGATCGAAGTCGTTCCCGCCGGTCCCGCCCGCGATTTCGGCCTGGACCGCAGCATGATCCTGGGCTACGGCCATGACGACCGCATCTGCGCCTACACTTCGCTGATCGCGATGCTGAATGTGACGGCTCCGAAGCGGACCAGCTGCTGCCTGCTCGTGGATAAAGAGGAGATCGGCTCCGTCGGCGCGACCGGCATGCAGAGCCACTTCTTCGAGAACACCGTGGCGGAGATCCTGGCTCTGTGCGGCGAGACTTCGGGCCTGGCCGTGCGCCGCGCCATCGCCAACTCCCGCATGCTGTCCTCCGACGTCAGCGCCGCGTACGATCCCAATTACCCCGGCGTGA
>CADBQE010000283.1 GCA_902796695.1 uncultured Lachnospiraceae bacterium | reverse complement strand
GAGCTGAGGGGAGTCGAACCCCTGTCCGAAAGCCCATCCACACCAGGCCCTACCATCATAGTCTGCGGTTTGACATTCCCTCCGCCGGGCGCCCGCAGACGGGCTCAGGGCTTCAGTAGCTTCATGATACTGACTGACCCGCAAAGCTTAGGGACAGCAGTGCCCCGCCGTTCATGATGCCGGTGACCGGGGGGGCAGGCAGCCCCGGGCCGACAAGCCGCTTAAGCGGCTAACGCGTAATTTTCGTTAGCGTTTATATTTAAGTCCGTTTTTTAACGCAGCCACGGTCTGCGGATGGCTCCCGGAGCTTCAAAACCCCCGTCGAAACCGGTACAACCCCGGTTTCCGGGCTTTTTACCCGGTGGAAGAATACTATAACAGATCCGGACGGATTTGTAAAGCGTTTTTGAAGCAGGCTGCGGGGCGGAATGCCTCCGGCCTCTTCCCCTCCCGCATCAAAAAACGGGCAGCCATCGGGCCGCCCGCCTTTTATCGGAAAGCGATGCCGGGATCAGACATCGACGCCGCCGTCCACGCGGATCAGCTGGCCGTCCACGAAGGAAGAATCGTTCGTGGCCAGGAACAGGGCTACGGAAGCGATCTCGGAGCCTTCGCCGACGCGCTTTAACGCGGTGCGGGCGATCATGGGACCGAAAGCGTCCTCGCCGCCCACGGAATCCAGCATGGCCGTGCGGATCGCGCCGGGGCAGATGCCGTTGACGTGGATCTCGGGAGCCAGTTCATTGGCCATGGCTTTCGTCAGGCCGACCATGGCGTGCTTGCTGGTGACGTAGGCCACAAAGCCCCAGTGAGCCGCCCAGCCCACGATGGAGGCCACGTTGATGATGTGGCAGTTGCCTTTTTCTTTCATGATCGGGGCTACCAGCTGGGAAAGGAGCATCGCGCTGGTCACGTTGACGTTGATCGCCGTCAGGAATTCGTCGGCGGTGCAGGTCGCGAACTGAGCCAGGGACAGCATGCCGGCATTGTTCATCAGAATATCTACGGTGCCGTACGCTTCCATCGTGGCATCAAAAATCTTCTGCGGAGACTTCAGATCTGTCGTATCGGCGATGACGTAGATCGCTTCGCCGCCGTCGGCTTTGATCTTCTCCACAACTGCCTTCGCGCGGGCTTCATTGCGGCCCGTTACCACGACCTTAGCGCCTTCTTTGGCGAACAGATAGGCCGTTTCTCTTCCCATACCGGAAGTGGAACCGGTCACGATTGCTACTTTTCCGTCTAATTTCCCCATAATTAAAACCTCCTGTCAAGGGATTTATCTCAGAAAGAATTATACTCATTTTTCTCAATATCGTCAATAAAACAGCCCGGGAACCCCCCAATTCCGAAGATTCCCGGGCTTTTCGCGGTTTTATACGCCACTATATCAAATTGCTGTTAATTCTTTGACGGTTTTGGCGATATTCTCCGCCGTGATCCCGTTTTTCTCCAACAGTCTTTCGTACGGAGCGCTTTCTCCGAAGCGGTCCTGCACGCCGATGCGCCGCACCCGGCCGCAGCCGAGTTCCGCCGCCAGTTCACAGACGGCGCTGCCCAGGCCGCCGATGATGTTGTGATCCTCCACGGTTACGACCCGGCCGGTCTCCTTGAGGGCGGCCGTCACCGCTTCCGTATCCAACGGCTTGATCGTATGCACGTCCAGCACGCGGGCGCGGATGCCTTCCTGCGCCAGCATGTCCGCGGCTTCGAGCGCTTTGCGGACCGTGTCGCCGTTGGCCAGGATCGCCGCGTCGTTCCCTTCGCGGATCAGGTGGGCTTTGCCGATGGCAAACTCTTCGTCTTCCCCGTACAGCACCGGGATGGCGTCGCGGGTCAGGCGCAGGTACAGGGGACCTTCATAGGTTTCCGAGGCCGCCACGAGTTTTTTGGCGGAGACGTAGTCCGCCGGCATCACGACGGTCATGCCCGGAAGGGTGCGCAGGAGGCCCATGTCCTCGATTGCCTGATGGCTTGCGCCGTCAAAGGCAGGCGTGAAGCCGCCGTGCGCGCCGATGATGCGCACGTTCAGGCCGGTATAGCAGATCTCCTGGCGGATCATTTCCAGCATGCGCATGGAGCTGAATGCCGCGTAGGTGACGACATAGGGGATCTTGCCGCAGGAAGCCAGGCCGGCGGCCAGACCGGCGCCGTTCTGCTCCGCGATGCCTACGTCGATGTACTGGTCCGGAAGTTCCTTCATGAACTGGCCGGTCTTGCAGGATTTGCCCAGGTCCATATCGATCACGACGATATTCCGGTTGGCCCGGCCCAGGGCAGTGATGGCTTCGCCGAAGCCGTCACGGGTCGCTTTTTTCACCACTTCGCTCATCTGGCACCTCCCTTATTTCACGTACTGCGCGTCCAGTTCGGCAAGCGCCTGACTGCATTCCGCCTGACTGGGGGCTACGCCGTGCCAGCCGACCGCGTTTTCCATAAAGGAAACGCCCTTGCCTTTGACGGTATGGCCGACAATGCATTTGGGCTTTCCGTTCTTCACGGCGCGGGCCAGATCCAGGGCCGCCACCATCTGGGCCATGTCGTTGCCGTCGATCTCATAGACGTCGAAGCCGAAGGCGCGGAATTTGGCGCCCAGGTCGCCGTTGGGCATGACTTCGTCGCAGGTGCCGTCGATCTGCAGGTTGTTGTTGTCCAGGAAGACCACCAGGTTGTCCAGGCCGTATTTGTGCGCGGTATTGGCGGCTTCCCAGATCTCACCTTCCTGGGATTCGCCGTCGCCCACGGCGCAGTAGACGCGCCAGGAAGCGCCGTCCATTTTCGCGGCCAGCGCCATGCCGACGGCGCAGGCCAGTCCCTGACCCAGGGAGCCGGTGGAGATGTCGATGCCGGGGCATTTTGTCATGGACGGGTGCCCCTGCAGCGGGGAGCCCTCCTTCCGCAGCGTATCCAGCAATTCCTCCGGGAAGAAACCTTTCATGGCCAGGGCCGCGTACTGCGCGGGCGCCGCGTGGCCCTTGGACAGGACGAAGCGGTCGCGGTCGGCACGCCGGGGATCCTGCGGATCCACATCCATCTCATGCCAGTAGCAGGCTGTGACGAACTCCGCCACGGACAGCGATCCGCCGGGATGGCCGGAGCCGGCCTTGCAGATCATGTCCACCACTTTTTTCTTCAGGTCAATGCACTTATTCTGCAGATCCTGAACGGAAAGTTGTTCTCTCATCATGAGTTACTCCTTTGCACTCTTATACAACCGGCGAAATTGCTGCCGGCACAAGCATACCCTGTTCTTTGCCCTCTTGTCAAGGCCGCCGCGGGAAAAAAGGCCAGCCCTGGG
>CADBQE010000282.1 GCA_902796695.1 uncultured Lachnospiraceae bacterium | reverse complement strand
CGGGCAGCTGCAGCCCTCTTCGATGGGGGCCATGTCCCGCTCATAGGCTTTGTTCAACAGATTCAGCTTGCCGCGGCCGGTATAGACGTGGCCGTGGCGGCCGTTGCGGCTCGGATAGACGCAGTCGAAGAAATCGATCCCGCGTTCCACGGATTCCAGGATATTGGCCGGCGTGCCGACCCCCATCAGGTAGGTGGGCTTATTCTGCGGCAGATGCGGCACCACCCGGTCCAGAACGCGGTACATTTCCTCATGGGACTCGCCTACGGCCAGACCGCCGACCGCATAGCCGTCCAGATCCAGCGCCGCGATCTCCTGCGCATGGCGGATGCGGATGTCGTCGTAGGTGCCGCCCTGATTGATCCGAAACAGGAGCTGCTGCCGGTTGATGGTCTGCGGCAGGCTGTTCAGCCGCGCCATTTCTGTCTGACAGCGGATCAGCCAGCGGGTGGTGCGGTCCACGCTCTGCTCCACGTAGTCGCGCGGAGAAGGGTTTTCGATGCATTCGTCGAAGGCCATGGCGATCGTGGAGCCCAGATTGGACTGGATCCGCATGCTTTCCTCCGGCCCCATGAAGATCAGGCGCCCGTCCACGTGGGAATGGAATTTGACGCCCTCCTCCTTGATTTTCCGCAGGCCGGCCAGGGAAAAGACCTGAAAGCCGCCGGAGTCTGTCAGAATCGGCCGGTCCCAGTTCATAAAGCGGTGCAGGCCGCCCAGGTCCCGGATCAGCTCGTCGCCGGGACGCACGTGCAGATGATATGTGTTGGAGAGCTCCACCTGGCATCCGATCTCCTTCAGATCCATGGTGGACACGGCGCCTTTGATGGCGCCGACGGTTCCCACGTTCATGAAGACCGGGGTTTCGATCACGCCGTGGACGGTTTCGAAACGGGCCCGTTTGGCCCGTCCTTCGGTTTTGAGCAGCGTATATTGGGCCATAGTTATCCTTTATCAGTCAGTTTTTCGCGGAACGGGGGCGTCTTTGAGCCCTGCGGTCAGACGGTCCAGCGCATCCGTGAGAACGGCGCGGGGGCAGGCCAGATTGATGCGCAGAAAGCCCCGGCCGGGCGCGCCGTATTCTTCGCCGGCCGTCACGACCAGGCCGGTGGTGCGCCGCAGGTGCTCCGCCAGTGCGGTGCCGTCTCCCAGGGCCGAAATATCCAGCCACATCAGATAGGTGGCCTCCGCAGGCGTTGGCAGACAGGAAGGCAGATCCCGGCGGATCCGCTCCTCCGCGATCCGGCGGTTTTCCCACAGATATTCCCGCAGTTCGTCCAGCCACGGGCCTCCTTCCGTGAAGGCGGCGACGGCGGCCGTGCAGGCAAACGCATTCGGTTCCGCCACTTCATCCGTATTCACGGCCCGCCATGCCTTATGACGCAGGAACGGGTCCGGGACGGCCAGGCAGGCGGTCTGCAGCCCCGCCAGGTTGAAGGTCTTCGTGGGGGCCAGGCAGGTCAGGCTCACCTGTCTGCAGGTTTCGGAAACACCGGCAAAGGGGACGTAGGACAACCCCGGCGCGGTCAGATCACAGTGGATCTCATCGGAGATCACGGTGACGTGATGGCGGGCGGCCAGTTCGCCCACACGGGCCAGTTCTTCCCGGCTCCAGATGCGGCCTACCGGATTGTGGGGATTGCACAGGATCATCAGGCCGGTCTGGGGATCCGCCATTTTCCGGTCCAGATCCTCAAAATCCATGCGCCAGGTCCCGTTTTCGCAGATCAGCGGATTCTCCTGCACGCGGCAGCCGTTGTTGATGATGCTGTTGAAGAAGATATTGTAGACCGGGGTCTGGATCAGGACATTCTCGTTGGGCGTCGTCAGTTTCCGCACCAGGGACGAGATCGCCGGCACCACGCCGGTCACAAAAATCAGCCAGTCCTTCTCAAGGGTCAGGCCGTGGCGCTCCGCCCACCAGTTCCGGTAGGCATCGTACCACTCATCCGGAACCTCCGTATAGCCGAAAATGCCGTGATCCAGGCGTTTCCGCAGCGCGGCGCGCACGCAGGGCGGCGCCTCAAAATCCATATCCGCCACCCAGAGGGGCAGCTCGCCCTCGGCCACATTCCATTTCAGGCTGTGAAAGGGGCGGCGGTCAATGATGCGGTCAAAGTCGCTCATCACGGTCACCGCAGCCACGCGGGCCGGTCGGATTCCTGTTCGATCCTGCCGCAGATCACCTGCGTCTTCGCCGGATCGATCCGGTCCGGTTCCCGGATCAGTTCTCCCACGGACTCCGCGCGGATCACGCCGGAAGCGGGATTGAGGATGCTCTCCACCCGGCTGTCGATCGAGGCATCCACCGACGAATACTCGAAGGCCAGGGTCGTATCGATCAGGGTGCAGTCCTTCATGACCAGGTTTTCCACATAGCACATACCCTGCAGGCTTTCCACCGTGCAGTTCACCAGCGTCAGGTTCCGGGCGTTCCAGCCCAGATATTCGCCGGAAATGAAGGAATCTTATACCGTTACGTTTTCCGAATTCCAGAAGGCGTCCTTGGTCAGCAGGCGGGAATTGCGGATCACCACGTCTTTCGCGCCGTCGAACGAATAGTTGCCGTCCAGCTTCAGGCCGTCCACTTCCATGCCGCTGCAGTTCATCGCGAAATAATCGCCCCGGGCCGTCACGCGCTCCAGCTTCACGTCCCGGCAGCTCCACAGCGTCTCCTCCGCATGGGTAAAGACCGTATCGACCAGCGTCACGTCTTCGCAGCGTCTGAAGTTTTTCGGAGCCTGGATCATCGCGTTTTCCACGCGGATGTGTTTTGTATACCAGACGCCGGCCCGCGCCATTTCAAACCAGCTGCAGTCCCGCGCGGTAACGTTTTCGCAGTACCACAGCGGATATTTCCAGCGGAACAGCGTGTCCTTCAGGATGAGGTCGCGGCTTTCCTTTAAGGGCGATTCCCCGTCGTCGAACACGCAGTTTTCGATCTGAAGGCCGCGCGACGCGAACAGGGCGCGCTCCCCCGTCAGTTTCTTTTCCCTGATGATCTCCATTGATCGTTTTCTCCGAATTATTCAGAAATTTTAGAATTACCGCTCGTACAGCTGCGTCAGGGAGCGGATCCGCTCCGCCAGCGCGGGCGTGACTTCGCCCGGCAGCAGACGCCACTGCCAGTTGCCGCTTAAGGTCCCGGGATTATTGATCGTGGCTTCCCGTCCCAGTCCCAGATAATCCTGCAGCTGGGCAATAAAGAAGCCGGCCGGCGAACTCATGCCGCAGCGCAGAAGCGCCCAGTTGATGTCTTCATCCGGCGTAAAATGGATATAACGGGCCGTATAGTCCCGGACCGGATCCGGCAGATCCTCCCACCAGGCTTTGACGGGCACATTGTCGTGCGTGCCCGTATAGCAGACGCAGTTATGGATCATGCGGTGCGGTACATACGAGCTGGTCTGGTACGGGTCAAAAGCGAATTCCAGCACCCGCATGCCGGGCCAGCCGGAATCCTCCAGCAGTTTCGTCAGGCTTTCCATGGGCGTGCCCAGGTCTTCCGCAATGAAATCCAGCTGCGGGAAGTGCTGCTTGATCGTTTCGATCAGGGCAATGCCGGGGCCCTGGCACCAGTGGCCCGGCCGGGCGTTCTGCGCGTCCGCGGGGATCGACCAGTAGGTGTCGAAGCCGCGGAAGTGATCGATCCGGATGATGTCATACAGCTTCCCGGCGCCGGCGATCCGCCGCAGCCACCAGGAATAGCCGTCCGCTTTCATTTTATCCCAGTCATACAGGGGATTGCCCCATAACTGGCCGAATTCCGAAAAATAGTCCGGCGGAACGCCCGCGACGGCTCTCGGACAGTTTTTCTCGTCCAGCTGGAACAGGTCCGGGCGGGCCCAGACGTCCGCGCTGTCCATCGCCACATAGATCGGCACGTCGCCGATGATGCGCAGGCCTTTTTCGTGCACATAGCGGCGCAGCGCCTCCCACTGACGGAAAAACAGGAACTGCAGATACGTGAAAAACTCGCGGTCTTCCTGCAGCAGTTCCGAATAGTAAGCAATCGCCGCCGGCTCCCGCAGCCGGATATCTTCCGGCCATTCCTGCCAGCTGCGCATGCCGAAACGGCGCTTGCACGCCATAAAAAGAGTATAGTCGTTCAGCCAGTCCGCCTGCTCCCGCGCAAAGGCCTCGACCGCTTCACGGTCGCGCTCATAGCCGCGGGCTTTGGCAGCCGCCAGCACCCGGAAGCGGGATTCGTAGATCCTGCCGTAATCGATGCGGCGGGGGTCGTCCCCCCAGTCAGCCCCTTCCGCTTCCTCCCGGGTCAGAAGACCGTCCCGGATCAGGAAGTCCAGATCGATAAAATAGGGGTTGCCGGCAAAGGTGGAAAAGCTCTGGTACGGGGAATCTCCGTAGGACGTCGGTCCCAAAGGAAGCAGCTGCCAGAGCTTCTGCCCGGCAGCTGCCAGAAAATCCGCAAAATCATACGCTGCCTGCCCGAAACTGCCGATCCCGTACGGGGACGGCAGGCTGGCGACAGGCATGAGAATGCCGCTGGATCGGATCATTTCAGCCTCACTGTGTTTTTTCTTCTTCCTCGAGCCCGGCCTGAATCATGATGGCCCGGGGAGAGATGGGTGTGGACAGAACCACATGAGTTTCGGTGGAACCGTAACGCTGGATCTTGCTGATAAAGCGGTCGAGGTCCGGGGTGGACTGGAAAGCCGCTTTGACAAGCATGGTGTAGCTGCCGGAAACGATATGACATTCCAGCACGCAGGGTTCTTCCTTGATCACCTGGATGAACGCCGGTTTCTCTTTCGGGGACATTTCAATATTGATGAAGGCCAGAATATTGTAATTGATCTTCCCCAGATCGATCTCGGCATGGAACCCGGTGATGATGCCTTCCCGCTGCAGCTTTTCAATGCGCGCAGCCACAGCCGGCGAGGAAAGATACACCTTCTCCGAAAGCTGTTTCAGAGAGTATCGCGCATTCTCCTGCAGGTATTTCACTAGTTTGCGGTCGTTGAGATCCATAAGAAATCCTCCCATTCCGTTTACACTATAGCACATTAGAAAAAAAAGTCAACAAGGGAATCGGAGTAATTATATTAGGATTTGATTTTCGGTGCTTCCGCCGCCTTTGCCGGATACTCCCGGGGCCCGAAGATGGAGGTCCCGATGCGGACATAGGTAGCTCCCTCCTCGATCGCGGCGGCAAAATCGCCGCTCATGCCCATGCTGAGCTGGTCAAACGCCTCCGGTTCCCGGGTCAGGGGCCTGAACTCCGCCAGCATTTCGCGCAGGCGTTTAAATACCGGCCGGACGGTTTCCGGATCCTCCGCCGGCGGCGCCACGGTCATCAGGCCGCGCAGGCGCAGGTGCGGCAGGGCCGCGATGGCTTCCACCAGACCGCGGGCTTCGTCCGCGTCGATCCCCTGCTTGCTTTCTTCGCCGCCCACGTTGATCTCGGCCAGAACTTCCTGGATCAGGCCGCGGTTTCCGGCCACGCGGTCGATCTCCTTAGCCAGCGCCTCGGAATTGACCGAATGGATGAGAGCCGCCGAACCGACCACGTATTTCACTTTATTCCGCTGCAGGTTGCCGATAAAATGCCACTCGATGTCCTGCGGCAGCACCGGTTTTTTGGCGGTCAGTTCCTGGGCATGGTTTTCCCCGAACAGGCGCTGGCCGGCGGCATAGGCCTCGGCCACGGCTTCCGCGGGCTTGGTCTTGCTGACGGCGATCAGACGGACACTTTCCGGCGCGCGGCCCGCCCGTTCACAGGCGGCGGCGATCCGGTCACGAACAGCTTTCAGATTTTCAGCGATCATAATTCTCTTCTCCTATGGTAACGGCTGCGATCTCTCCCGGCACGGCGTCCGGGGCGAAAACGTTCAGCCTGACATATTCCGGCGTATGGCCTCTCCAGAAGCCCGGTCCCTTTTCCGGGGCGGGTTCCTCCAGCAGGACTTCCCGCGTTCTGCCCAGGAGTCCGCGTTCGAAGCGCGCCTGATTCTCGCTGCTGAGCGCCAGCAGGCGTGCGCTGCGCTGCGCTTTGATGCGTTCGGGGATCTGGCCGGGCATTTTATCCGCGGCAGTTCCTTTGCGGCGGGAATAGCGGAACACGTGCGTTTCGTAAAAGCGCGCTTTTTCGAGGAAGCGGAAGGTTTCTTCGAACTCCTCTTCGGTCTCGCCCGGAAAGCCCGTGATCACATCCGTCGTCAGGGCCGGCCCGTCGAAGGCCTCGCGGAGGATCTCCATTTCCTCATAGAATTCCGCGGTCGTATAGTGGCGGTTCATGCGCGCAAGGACCGTGTCCGATCCGCTCTGCAGCGACAGGTGGAAATGCGGGCAGAGTTTGTCCACGGCGGCGAGGCGCGCGGCAAGCGGCGCGGTGATCAGGCGCGGTTCCAGCGAACCCAGGCGGATGCGCCGGATGCCCTCCACGCCGGCCAGCTGTTCGATCAGATCCGCCAGCGGAGCGCCGTAGGAGGCGTGCAGGCCCGCGTCTCCGGGGAAATCCAGGCCGTAGGATGCGACGTGGATCCCGGTCAGGACGATCTCCCGGTATCCTTCCGCGGCCAGCCGGCGGGCTTCCGCCAGGGTGTTTTCCACGGAACGGCTGCGCACGCGGCCGCGCGCGTAGGGGATCAGGCAGTAGCTGCAGAACTGATTGCATCCGTCCTCGATCTTCAGGTAGGCGCGGGCATGTTCGCTGCTGCCGGCCGCCGGCATTTCCTCAAAATGACGGGACGCGCCGATGTCGCGCACCGAGACCCCTTCTCCGCAGCCGGATTCGAAAGCCCGGATCAGCTCGGGCAGGCGGCTTTTTTCGTCATTGCCCACCACCAGGTCCACGGCGGGATCGTCCAGCAGGCCTTCGCCCGCCACCTGCGCATAGCAGCCGACCGCCACGACCAGCGCGTCCGGGTTCATGCTTTTGGCCTTATGCAGCATCTGGCGCGACTTGCGGTCCGCGATATTGGTGACGGTACAGGTATTGATCACGTAAATATCGGCTCCCGGGGCAAAGGGGACCGCCTCGTAGCCTTCCCGGATCATCTGCTGCAGCATGGCCTCCGTTTCATAGCTGTTGACCTTGCAGCCCAAATTGTGAAAGGCAATGCGCCTTCTGTTTTCCTGTTCCATACTCTTGAATTTTCTGATTTTTCGTTCTATAATATGAATATCGAATCCCGGCAACTGAACGAAGAAAGGAGTTCCTTATGAAAACGGTACAAATCAGTCTTGAGTCCATTGATAAAGTCAATGAATTCGTGCGGATCATCACGCCCTTCCCCTATGATTTTGACATGCGTTCCGGGCGCTATACCGTCGATGCCAAGTCCAATCTTGGGATCTTCAGTCTGGACCTGTCCAGGCCCGTGAGCCTGGATATTTACGGGGAAGGTTCTCTGGATGAAGTCATGAACGCCATCGGGCCGTTTCTGGCCGAATAGGCGCGGTCCTTCCCGACTCTTTTTCGGGGCGGCAGTCTGCCACCCCTTTTTATTATCCGGCCGGGAGCCCGATCCTTACCCGCAGACGATCACTTCATCTTCCGCCAGCGCCTTCTCCACCAGGTCATTGATCTCCGGCAGCAGTTTTTCTTCGGAGCGCCGGATGATCCCCGCATTGGGCTTCGTAACGGGGTGCTTCGCCACAAAAATGGTGCAGCAGTCTTCGTACGGCAGGATCGAAGTCTCAAACGTTCCGATCTTCTGCGAAAGGTCGATAATATCCTGCTTGTCAAACGCGATCAGCGGCCGGAACACCGGCATGGTGCAGACTTCGTTGGTGCTCACCAGGCTCCTCACGGTCTGGGAGGCCACCTGGCCGATGGATTCGCCGGTCACCAGCGCCAGCGCGCCGTTCTTCTCCGCCAGCATCTGCGCAATACGCATCATGTAGCGGCGCATGATGATCGTCAGTTCGTCATGCGGGCATTTTTCGTAGATCGAAAGCTGGATGTCCGTAAAGTTGATCACATGCAGGCGGATGGGGCCGGCATAGGCGGCCACCTGACCCGCCAGATCCACGACCTTCTGCTTCGCGCGCTCGCTGGTATAGGGCGGCGCATGGAAATAGACGGCCTCCAGATTGACGCCCCGCTTGGCCACCATATAGCCCGCGACGGTGCTGTCGATGCCGCCGGACAGCAGCAGCATGGCTTTGTCCGTGCCGCCGATCGGCATGCCGCCGGGGCCCGGAATGGTCCGCGAATACAGATTCACTTTTTCCCGCACTTCGACCCGGAGCACGGTCTGCGGCTCGTGGACGTCCACACGGGATTCCGGAAGGCGCGAAAGGATCTCCTCTCCGACCGCCCGGTTGATCTCGTTGGAATCCCACGGATAGGCCTTGTTGGCGCGGGTCGCGACGACTTTAAATGTCCCGGAGTAGTCGGGATGGGCCTCTTCGAAGTATTCCGCCGCCGCGCGCCGCAGCTCTTCCGGCGGCATGACGGGCAGCTGTCTGACCGGGCAGATCCCGGCAATGCCGAACACATGCTGCAGGGCGTCCGCGGCGCGGTCGATATCGAAGGGCTCCGCGGCATCCGCATAGATGCGTCCGTTGGATTTATAGACCTGGAAGCGTCCGGGGATCTTCCGCAGCACTTCGGCCGAGCGCTTGACCAGCCGGTCTTCAAAAAGGTAGCGGTTCTTGCCTTTGACGCCGATCTCGGCGTATTTGATCAGCAGGGACTGATATTCCATAGAATTCTCCTGTCCGGGGCGCCGCCCCGTTTATTATCGTCTGACAAAGCGTCTGAGGACCGGCAGCAGCTCCCGCAGCACCCGGATCGTTTCCCCGATCTCTTCTTCCGTATTATAGCGGGACAGGGAGAAGCGCAGGGTGGATTCCGCCGCCTTCCGGTCCAGGCCGATGGCCTTGAGCACCGGGCTGATCTCCCGCTTATGGGAGGAGCAGGCGGAGCCGGCGGAGGCATAAATGCCTCTGTCTTCCAGCGCATGCAGCAGCACTTCGCTGCGCACGTCCGTGAAGGTGGCGCTGATGATATGCGGGGCCGTGAGCGCGTCTTCTCCGGGGCCGTTGACGGTTACGCCGTCCAGACCGGCCAGTCCCTGGCAGAAGCGGTGACGCAGTTCGTAGAGCGCCGCCCGGTTGCTTCCGAAATGCTGCAGCGCTTCCGCGGCCGCCGCGCCCAGTCCGGCGATGCCGGGCAT
>CADBQE010000281.1 GCA_902796695.1 uncultured Lachnospiraceae bacterium | reverse complement strand
TGTATAGTACAGCAATCCGGTATTTTCAGTTAGTCAACCCTTCAGACAGATGCCCATTTTCATCAAAACTTTCTTATGAGCATCAGCTGCTCCCCCCTCTTTTGATATGAGCCCACCGGCGTCAGTCGCCGATCACGTTCTGGATTGTGTGAATGTCGCCCGGGCATACGATGCAGCGCACCTTCAGGCCTTCGCGCGGCGCTTCTACGATCATGGGCTGACCGTATTCGTTGCGCCCCACGTACATGGCCACGTGCCCCGCGCCGGTACTGGGATCCCAGGTGCGCCAGCAGACAATGTCGCCGGGGCGGGCCTGGTCCAGAGAGATCACCTTCACGCCGGTGTAGGCGATATAGTAGGAATAGTGAGCCAGCTCAATGCCGTACTGCGCGTAGATCAGGCTCAGGAAGCCGGAGCAGTCCGTGCCGTAGCTTAAGCTGTAGCCGCCGAATACATAGTCCAGTTTGCCTACGTACTGCAGGGCATTGGTGACGACGCGGCGCCGGAAATCCGAGGTGCCTTCCGGGATATACCGGGTCAGGTCATCCGAAGGCGGAGCCGGAGCCACCCACTGGGTCGTCTGGGTCTCGGCCTGACGGGAGGCTTCCAGAGAAGCCTGTACGGACGCCTGATAGCGGGATTCTTCCTCGCGGGAAGCCTGCTCCCACGCCTCACGCTGACGGCGGGATTCTTCTTCGATAGAAGCCTGGATCGAGGCTTCCACGCGGCGGGATTCGTCTTCCACCGCCTGCAGCGAAGCGGCGATCGATGCCTGTACCCAAGCCTCGTACGCTTCGATGGACTGCTGGATCGATTCCTGCACCGAGGATTCCTCCGCGGCCCGGATCGACTCGGCACGCGATTCTTCGCGGCTCCGTTCGATGCTGGAGCTTTCATACTGGATGCGGTTGGCTTCCTCCAGGCTGCGGCGCTCGGTCTCCATGGTCACGGCTTTGCTGGTTTCCCAGCCGAACTGCACCTGGCTGACCGGCACGTAGCCGTAGAACGAACCGCCTTCTCCGTAAGCGTACAGAATGCGGGCGTAGCTGTCATTCCAGCTTTCTACCGGATATTTCTGACCGGAGTACAGGACCGCCATGGTTCCGCTTTCCGGATCCTCCGCGTAATACAGGCGCTGCGCATCGTTCGTGATCGTGGCATAGCAGCGGACGATGGTGCTGATGATGTCCGCGGCCGCGGCGCCGCTTTCGAAGAATTCGGCCTTGACATAGCCGTTCACTTCGCCGGACTGGATGTGGTACCACAGACCGTCTTCCTTGTAAACGCTGTCCAGGATCTCCGCCGTGGAGTTGTACCGCATGAGGCCGACGGCTTCCGTTGCGGAGGAAGGCTCCTGCCGCACGTTGACAAAACCGTTGGAACGGTACACGATCATATTAAGTTCGCTGAGTTCCGCCTGTTTCCGCAGACGCATGCTGCGGAGCAGTTCATCTTCATACCCGTTCCGGCTGCTCTGCTGCCTGTCCGTGTGCTCGCTGTAGACGTCCACAACGGACTGGCCGCTGTCCTGCTGTTCTTTCAGTTTCAGATAATCATAGACCTGAGACAGATCGATATCCGCAGCGGTCTCTCCGGCCGGCTGCGTCGTTTCTTCCTGAGTTTCCGTTTCCGAACTATCTTCTGCTTCTTCCGTAGTTACAACTTCCGTAGGCTCCTCAGGTAAAACGGCTTCGGTCTGTTCTTCCGTAACGATCGCGGTGGGCGCTCCGATCACGGGGAGTGTCTCATCCGCCAGGGCCGAAAACTGCATTAACAGCAGACAAACAACCAACAGGCTGATCCATATTCTTTTTTTGGTAGTTTTGGTAAACTTATCCATCCTTAATCCTTCCTAAACAGGAGAAGTCAGATTCTGATAGTTCGGTATTATTTTACACGAAACCATGCCAAAAGTCAAGAAAACGGCCATTTGGCGCGGTTTTCGGGCCTTTTCAGCAAGATATGGAGAGCCCGAAAAAAGTGAAATACAATATTTTGTGGCCGATGTTCATTCCCGGCCGGCCGGAGAGATTTTTTGGAACTTAATAATCTTAGCATAATTCTCTCATTCTCTTAATAAACAAAAGAGGTCGGTTTCCCGGCCTCTTTTCGAACCAGCTCCCCGAGCAGGGCTCGAACCTGCAACAACCCGGTTAACAGCCGGGTGCTCTACCATTGAGCTATCGAGGAAGAGCGGCACGCTGCCGGACCGCTGTCGGTCCGCCGTACCGCCTTTACTATATCACTCTCCTCTGCCGGGATGCAAGCACTTTTTTCCTTTTGCGCGAAAAAAACATCGCTCTCCGCGGCAGACACTTAATCCTTCGGCGCGCGGTAGAACTCGTAGGTCCCGCCGCTGTTCGTCATTTCCAGGTGTCCGGCGGCATTGATCCGGAAGGTTGCCGTGCCGCTTGCCTTGCCCGGCACATTCTTATCAAAGTTGATGGTCAGCACGCCGGTCTTCGGATCGTAGTCGAAATATTTGATCTCCAGCCAGCGGGACTTGGCGGTATTCCACTGGTCGTAGTAGCCTTCGTACTCTCCGAATTCGTTGTCTTCCTCCAGGTAGATCAGCCCCAGCACCCAGTCGCCGGGCTTGATCTTTTCCCAGGTGATCTGGACCGGGACCCACATGTCGGAGAACTTATCCAGATCG
>CADBQE010000280.1 GCA_902796695.1 uncultured Lachnospiraceae bacterium | reverse complement strand
CGGCGTGATGGATGACAAGGGGCCGGCCGTTCTGACGCTCTATGCGCTGAAATATCTGAAAGAGCACGGCGGCAGCCTGCGCTATCCGGTGCGCGCCATCCTGGGCGCTAATGAGGAGACCGGCATGGGCGACGTTAAGCACTATAACAAAGTGGAACCCGCCCCGCTGTTCTGCTTCAGCCCGGACGCGGAATTCCCGCTGATCAACGGCGAAAAAGGCATCGTCCACGGCCGTATCCGCTCGCTCTGCAAACTGGAGAAGATCGTGGAGATCAAGGGCGGCGCCGCTTACAATGCGGTGCCGGACAAGGCGGAAGTCTGGATCCAGGCCGGCGCGGTTCCCGCGGAAGAGGGCCTGGAGATCGAAGAGAGCCGCTGCGGTGTCTGGCACATTACGGCGCACGGCATCGGCGGCCACGCGGCGGCCCCGGAGGGGACCGTCAGCGCCATCGGCGTGCTGGAGGACTATCTGATCCGCCATCATCTGGTTTCCGAAAAAGAAGAGGAATTCCTGCGCTTCGCGGTCAAGGTGCCGCATGCTTCCGACGGCAGCCTGCTGGGCGTTGCCGCGGATGACGGCCTGTTCAGCCCTCTGACGGTGGTCAGCGGCATGATCTGGAACGAGGACGATCATCTGGTGCAGACGCTGGACTTCCGCTTCCCGACCAATACCAGCGCGGCCCGCATTCAGGAGATCCTGGACAAAGAAGCGGCCGGAATCGCCCGCATCGAACTGGACGAAGGCAAAGCTCCGTTCTACAAAGATCCGAATGAGAAGGAATTAAAGGCCTGCATGGACGCCTACCGGGACGTGACCGGCTCCCATGAGAAGCCCTTCACGATCGGCGGCGGCACCTATGCCCGCTCCTTCCCCAATGCCGTGGGATTCGGCCCGGAGCATCTGGACCGGAAGCGGCCGGCCTTCGCGGGCAGCATCCACGGCGCCAATGAAGCGGCGCATTTCGGTGAACTGCTGGAAGCGCTGAAGGTTTATATCGCTGCTCTTCTGAACCTGGAAGAACTGGAATTTTAGGAGTTAATTATGGTTACGCTCACCTACGGGGACAAAAAAAGCATTCAGGTGCCGCTCGGCACCACCTACCGCGAGGCAGCGCAGCTGGTGCAGCCGGAATTCGAACACAGCATCGTCCTGGTCCGCTCGGAGAACAAACTCAAGGAACTGTATAAGCAGATCCGGGGCAGCGAGACCGTCCGCTTTATCACCACGGCGGAGCGCGCCGGCATGCTGACCTATGAACGCAGCGCCCTGATGCTGCTCAGCAAAGCACTCCATATGGTGAGCAAGGACGCACTGGACCGGGTCTGGGTGGAATTCTCCGTGATCAACGGCTATTACGTGGAACTGCGCGGCCATGTGGAAATCACGAAGGAATTCGTAAATGAAGTCAAAGCCTGCATGAAAAAGCTGGTCCGGCAGGACATTCCCATCGAAAAGAAGAAAGTCTCCATGGATGTAGCCCGGCTTTATTTCAGGGAACACGGGATGGCAAACCGGGACAAGCTGTTCCGCTTCCGCCGCCATTCCGGCGTGAACGTATACAACATGGACGGCTATGTGGATTATTTCTACGGCTATATGGTCCCCTCCACGGGATATCTGCGCTGGTTTGACTTAAAACCGTATGAAAAAGGCCTGGCCCTCCTGCTTCCCACGCAGGCCGAGCCGGAAAAGGTTCCCAAATTTGTGCCGCAGAAGAAGGTGTTTGACGCCCTGGACGGCTTCGCCACCTGGAGCGAAGCCATGGGGATCAGCACGGTCGGCGAGATCAATGAAAAGATCGCGCGGGGCGAAGCCCTGGATATGATCCTGACCGCGGAAGCGCGGCAGGAGGCGGATATCGCCCGCATCGCCGCCCGGATCGCGGAGCAGCCCGATGTGAAATGCGTCATGATCGCGGGCCCTTCCTCCTCCGGCAAGACGAGCTTTTCCCACCGTCTGTCCGTGCAGCTGCGCGGCCTGGGACTGCGCCCCCATCCGATCGAAGTGGACAATTACTTCGTGGACCGGGAAAAAACGCCGCGGGACGAGAACGGCGAGTATGATTTCGAATCCATCGAAGGCGTGGATATCGAAGGCTTTAACCGGGATATGCTGGATCTGCTGAAGGGAAGGGTGGTAAAGATGCCGACCTTCAATTTCCAGACCGGCCAACGGGAATACCGGGGCAATACGCTGAAGCTGGAAGAAGAGGACATTCTGGTGATCGAAGGCATCCACTGCCTGAACGACCGGCTTTCCGCGAAGATCCCGAAGAAGAACAAGTACCGGATCTATATCAGCGCGCTGACCAATACCAATATCGACGAGCACAACCGCATCCCGACTTCGGACGGCCGCCTGATCCGCCGCATGGTGCGCGATGCCCGGACCCGCGGCTATACCGCAAAGGAGACCATTGCCCGCTGGGATTCCGTACGCCGGGGGGAAAAGAAAAATATCATCCCGTTCCAGGAAAGCGCGGACGTGGTATTCAATTCTTCGCTGGTGTATGAATTCTCCGTGATCAAGAATTATGCGGAACAGCTGCTGTTCGGCATTCCGGAGGATGAACCGGAATATGTGGAGGCCAACCGCCTTCTCAAATTCCTGGACTATTTCCTGGCCGTCGACTCCACCCTGGTCCCGCAGAATTCTCTGCTGCGCGAATTTATCGGAGGCAGCGTCTTTAAAGTATAATCGTCCTCTCTCCGCCGGACGGCTGCGGTGAGAGAACACCGGAATCCGATAAAGAAAACGTGACAAAGGAACCGTCCCCCTGTCATCATCGGCCCGCATCGGGACCTCGGGTTTTATCGTAGGGGCCGACGGCCCAGGCCGCCCTCTCTTGCTGCTGCGCAGCAATTCACCTTGTCT
>CADBQE010000279.1 GCA_902796695.1 uncultured Lachnospiraceae bacterium | reverse complement strand
CCCTGCGGCTTCACGCACTCATACCCGTAAGAGGTCAACGCGTTATAGAGGCGCAGGCGGTTCTGATCGTAAGCCTTCATGTCCGGGCGCACGCCGGCGCACAGTCCCACGACCCGCTGCTGCAGCGAAGGGGCGCATACATGGCCGATGGCGCGCGCTGCGCCGACGATGGCGTCCATGACAGCCAGTTCGTCCGTACAGGTATCCGCCACCAGCGCATAGCCGATGCGTTCGCCGGGCACGGAGAGCGCCTTGGAGAAGGAATAGCAGACGATCGTATCATGATAGACGGAGGGAACAAACGGCACTTCCGCATTGTCGTACACCAGCTCACGATACGGTTCATCGGAGATGATATAGATCGGGTGGCCGTATTCCTTTTCTTTCCGCGTAAGCAGGGCCGCCAGTTTCTCCAGCGTCTCCCGGCTGTAGATCACGCCGGTGGGGTTGTTGGGGGAATTGATGATGACCGCCTGCGTATGCTCATTGAGCGCGGCTTCCATGCCGGCCATATTGATCTGGAAATCCGGATATTTCGGCGGGACGATGACCAGTTTCGCGCCGTTCATCCCGACAAACACGCGGTACTCCGGGAAGAACGGAGCCTGCGTCACGATCTCCGCGCCGTCCACGGCCAGTGCCTTGACCACAGACACGATAGAAGGGGCCGCGCCGCAGGTAAAGAAGATATTGAAGTTGCTGAGGTTGGTCCCGTAGCGCTTGTTCAGGTCCGCGGTTACCATTTCGCGCAGCGCGGGATTGCCCGCTGCGGAGGTGTAGCCGTGCACGGAAATGCTGTCCAGATCCCGCACGGCGGAGATGATGGCCTCATCCACCTCCGGCGGCGCCGGAATGGACGGATTGCCCAGCGAGAAATCGTACACGTTCTCCCGCCCCACTTTGGCGGCCTGCTGATTGCCGTACTCAAACAGTTCCCGGATGCAGGAACGGCTGCGGCCGATCGCTGCCATGGATTCATTGATCATTTTTTTGTCCTCTCAATCCATTATTCATTTGTTCCAAGTCATAATTCTTTAATACCGCCCTCCGCCCCAGGCCCGGGTTCTCGATTCTTCCGGGTCATAAGTTTCAGGATGACAGAGGGACGGTTCCTTTGTCACCTTTCATGACAGAGGGACGGTTCCTTTGTCATCTTTTGTATCTTTCCGGCAGGCTATGCGGGCTTGGCGGGTTATGCGGGTTTGGCGGGCCGATTACAAATCGGCCCCTACATTAGGGGGTTCGTCCCGGCGCCTCTGACTCTGACATCGGCGACATGAATCGGCCCCTACATTAGGGGGTTCGTAGGGGCCGATTTGTAATCGGCCCGCCAAGCCCGCATAGCCTACCGGAAAGATACAAAAGGTGACAAAGGAACCGTCCCGCTGTCATTCTAAGCGGAGGTGTAATAATGAAAACGCGTCTCGTTGTTCTTGTGTTGATCATAGGCAGCCTCCTTCTCAGCTCCTGTGCACCGCGTCCCAGCAGACATCTGTCCGATCTGAGTGAGGAGGAATGCTGGCAGTATTTGCAGGAATTCGGTGTTGTATATCCATTTACCTATGAGGGGACTCCTCCGAACCTGATGATGCACATTAAAGAGTATGAGGAAAAACTGGAAAAGGGAGAAGAGTTTATGATCCCGCTTATCGAATATGGGCCGGCGATTGCCTATCGTGAAGATGTTTGGTATGGAGTAAAGGCGTATAACTATCCTGAAACTTATGACCCGGAAGAATCGAGAACACGGGCCTGGGGTGGAGGGCGGTATTAAAGAGCAGGCCGCCATAGTTAGGCGCGAGAACGTGTACGATTTCTCGCTGGGCAATCCGTCCGTCCCGGCACCGCCGGAAGTGGATGAGGCCATCATCTCCGCCGTGCGGGATCTCAGTTCATTTTCCAGTCGATCTCCTCGACCCTCTCCGGCACCGCTTCGCCGCTGATCAGGATCCGCCCGTTTGGGAGGAGTTCGCAGTAGAGGGTGCCGCCGCGGGCGGAGGCCTGGAAGGCGGTGAGGCGGGGCTTGTGCAGGAGGGGGCTCCAGTAGGCGGCGATCTGGCAGTGGGCGGAGCCGCAGACGGGGTCTTCGGGGATGCCGTCTTTCGGGAAGAAGCTGCGGGAGACGCAGTCCGCGTCGCGGCCCGGGAGGGCGGCCAGGAGAGCCTGGTCGGGGACCATCGTCCGGACCTGCTCTTCGGTTTCGAAGACGCAGGTCAGGTCCAGGCCCAGAACCGCCTTCGTGGGCCGGATGCCGAAGGCCCGCGTCATTTCTTCCGTCACCGGGATCTCCGTGAGTTCATAGGTCGGGAAATCCATTTCGTACAGATCGCCCCGTCTCGTAACGGTCAGATCGCCGCTGCGGCTGTGGAACAGGACGGATTCCTTCTCCGGTTCCGCGTAATTCAGGATCACGAACGCGGAAGCCAGCGTGGCATGCCCGCAGAGCACTTCTTCGCTTTCCGGGGTGAACCAGCGCAGCCGGTAGCCGGGCTCTTCCTTCACCAGGAAAGCGGTCTCCGAAAGATTATTCTTCTTCGCCAGCGCCTGCATTTTCTCCGCGGGCGGCCAGGCATCCATTATGCACACGGCCGCCGGGTTGCCGGCGCCGGGGACGGCGGTAAAAGCGTCGATAATATACTGCTTCATAACGGTCCTCCTTACGGAACAAAAGGGCAAGCCGCCGAAAAACTTCTGACAGTAACATAAAGCATTATCCGCATCCTGTCAAGAAAAGCGAAAACCGCACAAAAAAGGACGGCCGAAGCCGCCCTTTCAGAATGCCCGACAGTGCCCGTCAGATCTTCACAGCCAGGAAGAACTTCACCAGGAAGATGAGGCTCAGGATATACGTGAGCACCGGGACCTTCTTCGCCTTGCCGGTAAAGACCATGATCACGGTATAGGCAATCAGGCCCAGGCCGATGCCGTGGCCGATGGAGCCGGAGACCGGCATGGTCAGCAGCATCAGAGCGACAGGAACGGTCTGCGTGATGTCGTCGAAGTCCACGTTCTTCAGACCGGCCAGCATCAGAATGCCCACATAGATCAGGGCCGCGGAGGTGGCAGCCGGAGGAATGATGGCCGCGAGCGGCGACAGGAACATGGCCAGCAGGAACAGAACAGCGGTCGTGAGCGCGGTCAGGCCCGTGCGTCCGCCTTCCTCCACGCCGGCAGCGGATTCGATAAAGGTCGTGACGGTGGAAGTGCCGGTGGCGGAGCCGACTACGGTGCCCACGGCATCGGAGATCAGCGCCTGCTTCATCTGCGGCATATCGCCGTTCTTGTCTACCATGCCGGCCCGGGTGGCGGTGCCGATCAGGGTGCCGATCGTATCGAACATATCAATAATGCAGAAGGTGATGATGATCGTGATGACGGTGATCCAGCCGATGTCCGCCAGCACGCTGAAGTTGAACTTGAAGAACGTGTTCTGAATCATGTCACCCACGGGAGGGATCCAGCTGGCGCCATCCAGATTGGCGAAGGGGTTGGTCTTTAAGAAGATCGCCTGACCGGCCCAGTTGATCACGGAGGCGGCTACCATGCCGATCAGCACGGAACCGCGCACTTTGCGGTGGGCCAGGGCAATGATAATAAACAGGCCGATGAACATGGTCGCAACGGTCAGCACCATGGCCGGCCAGGCATCGCCCAGCTGGTCCTTGATGGAGCCGGCGGTCAGAGCCCCGAAGAAGTCCTTCATGACGTAGAACATAGCGTGTTCGGAATTTTGCACGCCCGCGTTGGAGCCCAGCCCGATGTTCATCAGCATCAGGCCGATGGCGGGCGCCACGCCGATGCGGATGCCGAGCGGGATGGCATGCACGATCTTTTCCCGGATGTTCAGGATGGAGAGCAGCAGGAAAATCAGGCCTTCCACCAGAATGATGACCAGCGCTGCCTGGAAGCCTTCCAGATAGGAAACGCCGGCGATTCCCGCCATGCTGGCCGCGACAGAGGCAAAGAAACTGTTTAAGCCCATACCGGGTGCCATGGCGAACGGCTTGTTAGCCATAAAGGCGAGGCAGGCCGTACCGATAAACGAAGACAGACAGGTCGCAACGAATACGGCGTTCCACAGGGGCGTGCCGACCGCGAAGTTCGTCAGCAGGCTGGGGTTCAAGGCGATAATATACGCCATGGTCATGAACGTGGTCAGGCCGGCCACGATCTCGGTGCGAACGGTCGTCCCGTTCTCCTTCAGCTTAAAAAGCTTCTCCATAGGGTCCTCCTTTGTCCCAAAATAAAAAATTACCAATAGTCGCATCTTCGGCGTGCGGTAGAGACGTTTGGGCCATTTCCTCCAAACCTATATCGGCAAACTATGGTTTATTCAGGACAAGTTCAATATAAGGGAAAAACGCGAAAAATGCAAGCAAAAAACAGGACCCGGGCCCTGTTTCCTGAGAATTTTCCGTCAGACCAGTTCGTTATAGCGCTGCTGGATCAGATCCCGCACCTGCGTGATGATTTCTTTCTGCTCGGTCCGGCTTAAATCTTTCACTTCGATCGGCGGTTCGAAGTGGATGCGTACGCGGGCTGCTTTGACCCAGGGCATGTGTTTTTCGAACAGATCGTCCGTGTGGGTCATCGTAAAGGGCAGGATAGGCGCGCCGCTCTGGAAGGCCGCCCGGAAGCTGCCTTCATGGAAGGGCAGCAGTTCATCGCTGTGGCTGCGGGTGCCTTCGGGGCAGATCCAGATGCTGCGGCCGTTCCGCAGTTCCTCCGCGGCCTTGATAATGCATTTGAGCCCGGCCCGGGAATTCTTCCGGTCCAGGAAAATGCAGTGCAGCATCATCATCCACCAGCTCAGGACCGGGATCCGGCGCCATTCGATCTTGGCCAGACAGGCGGTATTGGTCTTAAAATACCGGTAGGCGGAGAAAATATCGTAAAAACTCCGGTGATTGCTGATAAACAGAACGGGCCGGTCCGCCGGGATGTTTTCCACACCGCTCACTTCGATCTTTTCCCCGGACAGAAAGGTAATGCCGCCGCAGACCAGCACGATAAAGCGCTGCGTCAGGCGGTCCTTAAGCGCAGGAGAGAAAAGCCCCACGATCAGCAGGACCAGAAGATACGGGACGCCGATGATGACAAACACCACCAGGATCCAGAGCAGTACCAAGATCAGACGAAGCATAACCCCATTCCTCGCAGATGCAGATGTCTTTTTCACAGTGTAGCATAAAACGGCGGAAGATGGTAATTAAAAAAAAATTAAGAAGGGAGGGCAGGGGGCTGTTAAAAAGCGGAAGGCAGCTGCCGGGGAGTCCGTTCCGTGCCGGGGATCCGGTCGGTTTCCCTTTCCAAAAAATTGACATGGGGCCGGCTTTGCTTTATAATTATACCTGATTTTTGCCGAAGGACCGGCAGAAAGATAAAACAGGGATCCGGAAAGGAGCAAGGAATCCTGTTAGCGCCAGGCCCATGAGGGTGACGAGGAATGGCAGTTGTCGAAAGACTCGGCGGATGCTGCCACGGCCGGCCGGCGGACCGTCAGGAAGATCACAAAAAACGGAATCAAAACCGCAACAGAAGGTCTTCCGGTGCCGGAGATCAAACCGAGGAGTTTATTTCTATGCGAGTAGTAATACAGGATAATTATGACAAAATGAGCAAGTGGGCGGCGGATTATATCGCGAACAAGATCCGCGCTCATAAGGAAGACCGTCCCTTTGTGCTGGGCCTGCCTACCGGGTCCTCCCCGCTGGGCGTGTACCGGGAACTGATCCGGCAGAACCGGGCCGGCGAACTTTCCTTTGCCAATGTGGTGACCTTTAACATGGACGAGTACCTGGGCCTGCCTCATGAGCACGATCAGAGCTACTGGTACTTCATGCACGACAACTTCTTTGACCACCTGGTGGACATGAAGCCCGAAAACATCAACATCCTGAACGGCATGACGGATGATCCGGAAGCCGAATGCGCGGCGTACGAGGCGAAGATCGCGTCCTACGGCGGCATCGACTTATTCATGGGCGGCATCGGCGTGGACGGCCATCTGGCGTTCAATGAGCCCTACACACCCCTGACCTCCCGCACCGGTCTGCGCGACCTGACCACCGATACCCGGATCGTGAACTCCCGCTTCTTCGGCGGGGATCCGGAGAAGGTCCCGGCGCAGGCGCTGTCCGTGGGCATCGGAACCGTTACGGATTCCAAAGAAGTGCTGGTGCTGATCTCCGGCCACAATAAAGCCCGCGCGCTGGCCGCCACCGTGGAAGGCGGCGTGTCCCAGAAATGGACCTGCAGTGCACTGCAGATGCATAACGGCGCCATTATTGCCTGCGATGAGGAAGCCTGCGGCGAACTGACCGTGGATACTTACAAGTATTTCCTGGACATTGAGCGGAAAGAGCGGCTGTAATATGTATAAGATAACTGATTTATATGATCTGGACCATACGCTGGCGGCGGACTACCTGCGTCAGTTCACCTACCCCTGGGAAGCGCTGAAGGGAATCAAGGACTTCATCCTGACCCTGGGCCCCTCGCTGGACCCCGAAGAATATACGGAAGTCTCCGAGCACGTCTGGGTGCATAAGACCGCGAAGGTTTTCCCGTCGGCCTATCTGGGCGCGCCCTGCATTATCGGGCCGAACACCGAGGTGCGGCACTGCGCCTTTATCCGCGGCAGCGCGCTGGTCGGCGCGGACTGCGTGGTGGGCAACTCCGTGGAACTGAAAAACGTGATCCTGTTTGACCACGTGCAGACGCCTCATTACAATTACGTGGGCGATTCCATTCTGGGCTATTACTCCCACATGGGGGCCGGCTCCATCACTTCCAATGTGAAGTCGGACAAGACCCTGGTGGTGGTGCACGGCGGGGACGAGCAGATCGAGACCGGCCTGAAGAAATT
>CADBQE010000278.1 GCA_902796695.1 uncultured Lachnospiraceae bacterium | reverse complement strand
GTCAAGGTGCCCGGCCTCTTTTGTGAGGCGCATTGAAGAGATTACCACAACCCTCCGGAGATGTCAACCACTTTTTTCAAATTTTTTCAAACTTTTTTTGACACCCCCGAATCGGGTCTTCCGGACGGGTCCGGACAGGGAAAGGGAGCGGCTGCGGCCGCCCCCTTTTCAGCCTGTCACAGCGTGCTTTTCCGCCTGTCACGGCGCGCTTTCCAGCCGCCGCGTAATCTCTTCCTGATAGTAAGCCAGCATCAGATCCACTACTCTCCCGTAGCTCCTGACGCCGTCTTCCTGGCGGTTGAATTTCAGGTAGCTGTCGTTCATGTGCTCCTTGACTTCCGCGATCACGGTCTTGTAGCGGTCCCAGTAGCGGGAGTTTTCGGCCAGATCCTCGTTGACGGCCGGATCCAGCTTCATGCGGATCTCGTTCCATACGCTGCGGTCCGCGCCGTACAGCGCGTTGGTGGCGTAGATATATCCCAGCACATATCCGCTGTAGCGGAATTCCGCATTGTCCGAACGGATGCAGGCCAGATAGCCTACGAAATTCGCTTCGTCTTCGCGCATGTAGCCCTTCAGGTGGCTCAGTTCATGGCAGACGGTGTGGGGGATATTGTAAGGGGTGATCAGGCGGTTGTACTGGGCTTCCGATGTGAAAGGAGAATGCACGCCGCTGATGTTTTCATGCGACATGAACTCGGAGAACAGCACCGGCTTGGGCTGCGGATAAAAGCCGCCCAGAGACGGATAATCTCCGGCCAGGCCGCTCATGGCCCGGACCGATTCCCGGCGCACGTCGGCGGTCAGGATCATGATCCCGTTTTCATCCCTTGTCACCGCATCCGCCAGGCGGTTGGCTTCTTCCGTCAGGATCTCGCACAGCTGCGCCAGCTCCTCTTTCGTTCCGCCGGCCGTGGGCATGCCGTTCGCCTCCGCGAAGTTCGTGCGGTTGTAATTGATGCCGCAGCCGAGCATGAAGATCAGCCACATGCTGCCGGCAAAGGCCAGAACGATCCGCAGCCAGCGAAGCCATGCGCCGCTCCGGACGCGCCGCCCGATAAGCCGTGTGATGTCCCGGACGAGCCAGAACAGTCCCAGGGCGATCAGGATATAGATTCCCAGCTCGTTGACCGAGAACGGGAAGATTCCGAAGATCCGGCCCACCGTTCCCACCCAGAGCGGATACAGATGCAGCGCGTACCAGTCCGAAAAGCCGCGGCTGGCACCGGACAGGAAATACAGGGCTGTTCCCAGCACCGCCGGAAGCAGTGCCGCCGCCCAGCCCGCCGCGCCTGCTCCGGGTCTGTTTTCGTGCTTCTTACTCACTTCTGAATTTCCTTTTGAACAGTTCCTTGAGTTCCGGCCGCGTGAAGGTGTAGCTGGTATTGCAGAAGTCGCAATGCACGGATACGGTCTCCTGGCTGAGCATGAGGTCCAGCAGTTCGTGACGGCCCAGGCCGGTCAGGACGTCTTCCATTTTTTCCCGGCTGCAGTCGCAGCGGAAGGCGACATCCCGCTTTTCGGTCAGTTCCAGGCCGAAGTCGTCCAGCAGACGGTGCAGGATATCCTCCGCGCTTAAGCCCTCGCTCAGCCAGGCCGTCACGGAAGGGGCGGTCATGATCTTCTGTTCCAGCGCGGCAGCCATCTCATCCGATGCACCGGGGAGCAGCTGCAGCATGAAGCCGCCGGCCTGCGCCACGGTATTGTTGCGGTTCATCAAAACGCCGAGCGACACCGAAGTGGGCGTCTGCTCCGACACCGCATAATAATAGGTCAGGTCCTGCGCGATCTCTCCGTTTACGAGAGCGCAGGTCCCCACATAGGGCTCCTTCAGGCCCAGGTCCCGGATGATGGTCAGCTCGCCTTTGCCGACGGCGCCGCCCACGTCCAGCTTGCCGTCCGCCCGTGCGTGCAGCAGCACCTGGGGATTTTCCGCAAAGCCCTTGACTTCGCCGCGGCTGTTGGCCACCGCGTACAGTGCGCCTGCGGGGCCGTCTCCCTTGACTTTCAGGGTCAGTTTATCGGTCTCCTCTTTGCACTGGATCCCGATCATGGCGGCGGCCGTCATCAGGCGGCCTACCGCGGCCGTGATGACCGGCGAACTGTTGTGGCGTCTCCGGGCTTCCTCCGCCATATCCCGGGTATAGGCGGCAAAGGCGCGGATCTGGCCGTCTCCGGCCATGCCGCGGATCACATAATCACTCATGCCGATACTCCTTCCATTTTCCGGTCCGGAACATTTCCAGCATTTCGGCGGTCAGGGCCGCCTCCCCGCTGCGGTCCGGCAGTTCCGAGGCATGGAGCCAGCGGGCTTCCTTTAACTCTTCCCGGTCCAGGATGATATCCTCGCATTCGCCGTCCAGGTCGCAGTAAAAGCCCATCAGCAGCGTGTCCGTAAAGGACCAGGGCTGGCTCTTGTAGAAGCGGAGGTTCTTCACCTTCAGCCCCACTTCTTCCATGACTTCGCGGTGCACGGTCTCTTCCACGGTCTCGCCGATCTCCGAAAAGCCGGCGATCAGGGCCAGGCCGCGGCCGGGGCGGTTGGCATACGAGCTCACCAGGATCTTGTCCTGATGCGTGATGGCTACGATCACGGCGGGATTCAGTCTGGGATAGGTGATCTTCCCGCATTTCGGGCAGACAAAAGCGCGTTCCCAGGTGCTCTCCTCCAGCGGGGTGCCGCAGCTGCCGCAGAAGCGTTCGGCGGCCAGCCAGCGCATCAGATGCATGCCGGTGATCCCGGCAAAAGCCAGATACCGGGGCTGTTCCGTGCGGAACTTTCCCTGGTCCATGTATTCAAATCCGTCCAGTCCCGGGTCCTTCGTGCCTCTGTCCGGGCCCACGAAAAAGGCCGTATCATCGATCAGGAACGCGAAATACAGGCCGTCCGTGCCGGTTTCCGACACCCGGGGGAAGCGGAAGAGATCCCCTTCTCTTTTGATCAGGATCTCTTTTTCATTCCGATGGAAAAAGACGAAATCGTCCGGGCGCGGCGCCCGGCGATGGGGAAAACTGTTGTCATAGCGATGAGGAGCGATATCCTGGATCATAACGATTCCTTTCTGCAGGGCCCGCGGAACGGCGCGGCCCGGATTTTTCTGCACTCCGCAGTATAGCATCCGGGTCCGGAAAATGCAATCCGGGCGGAAGGATCTTGTGCGGCCGAAGACACGCAAAAAGGGACGGACACGGGGTCCGCCCCTTCTGATTCGGGCTGTCCGCCGGGATCAGCAGACCCCGGGCAGGCAGCGGTCCGGCGCACAGATCACAGTTCCGCGCGCACGATGGGATTCCGGGCAGCACCGACTTCGTCCGGACGGCCGATGGGGGCCTTGTGCGGAGCGGTATGCAGGCTTTCCGGATCGTCGATGCCCTGCTGCTTCACCGCGGCGAAGATCTCGGCGACCCGGTCCAGGGTCTCGCGGCTTTCCGTTTCCGTGGGCTCCAGCATCAGCGCTTCGTGAACGATCAGCGGGAAGTACATTGTCGGCGGGTGGATGCCGTGGTCGATCAGGCCCTTGGCGACATCCAGCGCAGATACGCCGGTCTCCTTCTTGTAATCGGAAAGATCCAGCACGAATTCATGCATGCACAGACGGTCGAAGGCGGGAGTAAAGATCTCGCGCAGCTTCATCTGCAGGTAGTTGGCGTTCAGCAGAGCCGT
>CADBQE010000277.1 GCA_902796695.1 uncultured Lachnospiraceae bacterium | reverse complement strand
GTTGATATACAGGATCTCCTGCGCCGGATCCAGGATCACGGCAGCGGCGGCAACGGGGCCGGCTAACGGGCCGCGGCCGGCTTCATCAATCCCGGCGATCGGGGAGAAGGCGGCAAATTCCCGCTCATAAACACACAGGGAAGCCAACCGCTCCCGTTCCTGCTCCAGCGTAAGGCGGGCCATATCATCGTTCCCCCGACGTCAGGCTGCCGCGGTTTTCAAACGGCCAGATCCGGACCCAGGCGCGGCCCACAAACTGGCTGCGCTTGACGGGGCCCAGGGAATAGCGGGAATCCAGACTGTTGTTGCGGTTGTCTCCCATAACGAAATACTCATCTTCGCCCAGAACGATCAGATCCTCGGCGGAACCGGCGGGAAATGTTTTCTGGGTCGCATAAGGGTCGTCGATCGCTTCTCCGTTGATATAGATCACGGAATTTTTGATCCGGACCGTTTCGCCGGGCAGGCCGATGACGCGCTTGACGTAAAACGTGCCCGGATCATCTTTCAGCCGGAATACCACAATATCCTGCCGCTCGGGCGCGTGCAGGAAGCGGTAGGTAAAGCAGTCCACGATCAGCTGGTCATGGTTATGCAGGGTGTCTTCCATGGAGTTCCCGTCCACTTCTACCCGCTGTCCGATGCAGGTCAGGAAAAAGATCACAAATCCGACCAGCAGCGCCAGATGCAGCAGGGTGCTCAGGATATCCTTCCAGAGAGCGGGTTCTTTTTCTATTTTAACGGGTTCGGGGTCTTTGTTTCTGTTCCAGAATGCCATATCATTCCTCTTTGATCTTAAGGGGACTCGAGCGTGATCCGTCCCAGTTTTCCTTTTTTCAGATCGTCCAGAAAGCGGGCCGCGGCTCTGGCCGTATCCGGTTCGCCGCCCTTCTGCAGCAGGGACTGCTTCTGCGCCAGTTCCGTCAGCCAGGCCGGAGAATTGTCCTCCGAAAGGCCGTATCGCTCGGTCAGGGCCTTCGGATAGCGCTCCTCCAGCAGCTTCCGGCCGGCCAGGGCCAGCTCTTCCGCGGGGAGGATCTCCTCACGGATCGCCCCCATCAGGGCCAGCTTCAGTCCCACGGCTTCCTCTTCAAAGCGAGGCCAGAGGATCCCAGGCGTATCCAGAAGTTCCAGCGACGCGCTCAGGCGGATCCACTGCAGGCCGCGGGTAACGCCCGGCTTATCTCCGGTTTTGGTGCTGGCGCGCCCGGCCAGGGAATTGATCAGTGTGGATTTTCCCACATTGGGGATTCCGGCGACCATCAGGCGGGCCGGACGGTTCTTGATCCCGCGTTTTAAGTCTTTGGCTTTCTTTTCCGCGGCCAGTTCATTCAGAAGGCGCAGGATCCCGGTACAGTCGCCGCGCACGCGAGCGTCCATGGAGAGCGGGATCATATCCTGCTGCCGGAAAGCGGCCATCCACTTTTCTGTTTCCTCCGGATCGGCCAGATCGCTTTTATTCAGGATCAGAATGCGCTTTTTCCCCTGTCCCATTCCGGCCAGGTCCGGATTGGCGCTGGAATACGGGAGCCTGGCATCCCGGATCTCCACGATCATGTCCACCAGACGGAGGCTCTCTTCCATAGCCCGTCTGGCCTTCGTCATATGGCCCGGATACCACTGCAGATTGATGCTCATAATCACCTCACGGAAGGAAGCGCAGATCCCGGAAGGGGGCGTAGCGCAGCCAGACGGTCCCCAGGATGCTTCCGGCCGGAATATTGCCCACATCACTGAAACGGCTGTCCAGTGAGGCGTCCGCGTTTTCTCCCACTACAAAATATTCTCCCTCCGCCAGCGTCAGCGGCGTCTGCGCCACGCCCGCATAGGACAGAGAACGGGTATATTCATTGTCCGGCAGTTCCTGTTCGTCGATATAGACTTTACCCTCCCGGATCAGAAGGGTCTCACCGGGAAGCGCCAGCACACGCTTCAGGAAAACGCCTTCCTGGCCGGGCAGTTCATAGACCACGATATCAAAGCGGTCAATCGAAAAGATCTTCCCTTTTGTACGGTTCAGAAGCAGTCTGTCTCCGTTGGACAGGGTCGGCGTCATGGAACTGCCCTCCATCCGGACCCGCGTGCCGAACAGATGCACCAGCGTCAGCGCGAGCGTGACCACCAGGATCACATCCACGATCCAGACCGAGATCCGTTTGATCAGATCTCCCGCCGTCACTACTTCATAATCGCGCCGTTTTGCCATGAACGTCCTGTTCCTTCGAATTGCTAAAAAATATTCCGGTTAAATACGTAGATAAAGACTTTCGTCCCGGCGAAGCCGCCCGTCGCATACGGGTCGGATTCCACCGTGAAGGCATCGATCAAAGCACCTTCCCGCTTCATCCGGGACAGATAGCTTTCCATTTTGCTGTTGTCCGATTCGGTCAGAAGAAGGAAGTACTGATCTTCGATCCGGTCTTCGTAATTGCCCGGCGGAAGCTGATAATTGTTCTTGACCGGTTTGCCCTTGGACTCATTGATATTGGCCATCTGCACCCGGTTCCCGGAGACCAGCGTGATCAGCTCGGACCACCAGAAATTGCCGTAGCCGTAGGTCAGGCCGCGAGCCTCCAGCTCCCTGGCCGCCGCGTGCCAGGAGTTGTTCTCCCCGTAGTCGGCGGGCATCCGGAGGATCGTGGCGGCCGGAACCGCCGCCGCTGCCAGGAATAAGGCCGTAAACACAATGCCGATCCTTCTGCAGTCGATCTGCTGCAGCCGCTTCAGGCTCCAGGTCAGCATGACCATAACGGACGTTCCCAGCATGGGCGTCAGGCGCCAGTTCGCCTTGCCCAGACTTCCGAATACGGAAGCGAAAATAATGAACGCCGACACGAACAGGTGTCCGCCGATCAGAAGACGCAGTTCTCTTTCCGGCTGTCTGTGATACCGGGCCAGCAGAACAAACGGAGCAAACAGAAGCAGCAGCGCCGTTCCGATCCGCAGCATATTGACGACGGAATCCGCACTGACGAGCGGGTCGTTTTTCTGCACCGAGACGCCGAACAGCGTCAGCCAGTTATGGAACAGCCCCAGGAAGTTGTCCTTCCACTCGCTCATCTGGCTGTAGGTGGAGTAGGCATTCGCATACCCGGCCTCCACGCCCCGGGTAAAGACCGGGATCATCAGGAAGCCCAGGACGGACCAGAACAGGACCAGCAGCAGGACGGCCGTCATTCCCATCTGATCCCGCAGGCGTACCGCCGGTTTCGCGGCCAGATAGAATTCCAGCGCGTAGGCGCCCACTAACGGCAGCGTCAGGCACACCAGCGTCTGCAGGCCGTCGGTGGCAGCCAGGAAAGAAAAGAGCACGAGAACGGCCAGACGGATCCAGTCGCGGGTCCGGAAAGCGGTCAGATCTCTTCTCTTTTCTTCGTCGCGCAGGAGGCGCAGCGCCAGGCCGAAGCCCAGGCAGAAAAACAGGATGCCCAGATTATAGTAGAAAATATGCTCCCAGAGGATCTCGCGCAGCTTGGGACTGGAGGACAGAAGCAGGACCGTCATGCTGACAAAAATCCCGCTGAACAGGCGGTTAAAGCCCAGTCCCCGGGCCAGATAATAGAGAGCCAGAATGAGCAGCAGCGCGAACAGGGTCAGGCCGATGACCTGCGCGGTCATGGAATAGCCAAACAGTGCGATGAACGGAAGGAAAATCAGGTTGCCGCCGAACGGCTGGACCGCCGCGTAGCTGAACTCTTTCGAGATTAGGTGGCCGGATTCGTAGGTGGCCTGCGCCCAGCGGATCGAATCCGTGCAGTCGGAGGTCATATAGCCCGAAGCGGGGCCCAGAATATAATACAGCACCAGAACCAGCCCCGGCAGCAGGGTCAGCAGCGGGAGCAGTTCTTTCGGATTAAAGGGGCGTTTTTTCTCAGGCATGTTTCCCGCCCTTCTCCTCGTGGTATTCCTTTTCGGTATTCACTTCCCAGACCGCGTTCTTGTCGCGTGCGCCGCTCCGGATCGTGCGCACGGCTTCCATGGCGGTCAGCATGGAGTGGTCCATATTGTTGTATTTATGCTGTCCGTTCCGGCCGATGCACCACAGATTGTCGATCCCGGAAAGGAATTCCTTCACGGTGTCGAACTCCGCATAGGTGTCAAAGTAGGCCGGATAGGCTTTCCTGACCCGGATCCGCACCGCATCGCGCACGTCCGCCTCGTCGATCACGCCGATCGAGGCCAGTTCCTTTTTGGCAAAGCGGATGAATTCGTCATCTTCTTTGTTCCAGAGTTCATCGCCTTCGTTGCAGAAGTACTCCAGTCCGATCCAGACTTTGGAGGGGTCCGAGACCAGATAGGGGGACCAGTTGTTGAAGATCTGCAGACGGCCCAGACGCACTTCGCGGTCCTGGATATAGATCCAGCAGTCGGGAACGATATTGCCGACCGTTTTCATTTTTGTCTCGTTTTTGATTTTCAGGCGGTCCACCAGAAGGCCGACGGTCACGAAATCCCGGTAGGGCAGGCCGGCCGCGATCTCGCGCACCTTCTGCGGCGCGGCGTCGCCCATGCCGGCGACCAGGTCCTTCACGGGCATGGTGGAGAAATACTCACATCCGGTAAAATGCTGCTCTTCTCCGTTCACCAGCGCCGTGACTTCCGCGACCCGTCCGTCCGTGACCCGGATGCCCTGAACTTTGGCGCCGAAAATGATGCGGCCGCCCATTCTGCGGATCTCGTCCGCCATCACCTCATACAGCTGGCCGGGGCCTTTTTTCGGGTAAAAATACTGCTCGATCAGGGAAGTCTCCGTAGCGGAGCCTTTCCGGCGGAATGGCTTGCTGACCACATTCCAGACGGCTTTGGTCAGGGAAAGGCCCTTCACGCGCTGGGCGCCCCAGTCCGCGGAAATGTCCTTGGGATCGCGGCCCCATACTTTGGTGGTATAGTCCTCAAAGAACATCTCGTACAGCGGCTTGCCGAAGCGGTTGATGTAGAAGTTCCGGAGGGAATCCTCTTCTTTTTTGTGAACGGCCGACCCCAGATAGCCGAATCCGGCCTGCATGGTCCGCTTTAAGCCCATGTTTTTGAAGGTGGAGGCCTTCAGGGAGATCGGATAATCAAAAAATTTCTTCAGGAAAAAGATGCGGGAAACGCGGCGGCGGATCAGCATGACGCGGTCTTCCGTTTCCGGATCCGGGCCGCCGGGCGCGAATGTCTTTTCTTCGAACCCGATCTCCTTGTCGTCCCGGGCCGGCTTTCCCTGCGTGGGCATCAGTTCCTGCCAGAGGGCGTTCACTTCTTCGTTCTTGGTAAAGAAGCGGTGGCCGCCGATATCCATGCGGTTGCCCTTATATTCCGCGGTGCGGGAAATACCGCCCACAAAACTCTCTTCTTCCAGGATCAGCGGCATATAATCCGTTTCTTTCAGCAATTTATAGGCAGCTGTGAGTCCGGCCGGGCCGGCCCCGATGATGATCACCTGTTTGTTGTCCATGTTACTTCCCCCGATAAACGAAAATTTTCCGTCCCAGATAATTCCAGATCAGCACGATTCCCTTGACGATTGCCGTCATGATCAGATACCAGATGCCTTCCTCCCCGATAAACCGGGTGCCCAGCAGCGTCAGGCCGACCGTCAGGAAGTACCCGACAACACCGACCGCCGCATAGATCAGGAAGGCACCGAACGTCTTTCCTTTTTCTTTCTGTTCCGGAGTGCGGAACACAAAGACGTTGGAGAGAATATAATTGACCACGAGTCCCGCGATAAAACCGGCCGTCACGGAGACGGCGACCGGCAGCTTATCGTTCTTCGTCGCGTTGAAAATATGATATAAAGTCAGGTAATTCACGCCCATGTCGATCAGGGCCGACAGGCCGCCGATGATCACATAGCGCAGGAACTCTTTCAGGTTTTCTCTGTTCATACTGTATAATCCGCAGCGCTCCGTTCCGGGTGCTGCCTCATTTCGTTTTATGCGGTACCGCAGGGGGTTCGGGGCCTTACTGCCATTCATTTACTGTGTCGTAAGACTTCGTAATATTATAACATAAGCCTGAGAAAAAGAAAAGGGAGAAAACAAAAAAGAGACGGCCGAAGCCGTCTCTCTTTCCATCAGCGGGAAGCTTCCCTGACCTTGGCGGCTTTGCCGACGCGGTCGCGCAGATAGTTCAGCTTCGCGCGGCGGACTTTACCGTGGCGGACCACTTCCACCTTCTCGATCAGAGGGGTGTGCAGAGGCCAGGTCTTTTCCACGCCGACGCCGCTGGAGATCTTGCGGACGGTAAAGGTCTCGCGGCTGCCGCCGTTCTGGCGCTTCATGACGATGCCTTCAAACATCTGGATACGTTCCCGGTTTCCTTCTTTGATCTTGGCGTATACGCGGACGGTATCGCCGACCCGGAAGTTGCCGACGCCTTCTTTCAGCTGGGCGTCTTCGATTTTCTTGATGATGTCGTTCATATTTCCTCCTAAAAAACAGGTCGTTCATAACGCCCGAGGCGACAGCGGACCGCTCCTTTTAATGCGACACGACTAATATAATAGCATGATTTTCCGGAATTGCAAGCATTTTCTGCGGCCGGACGCAATTTATTTCAGTCCCGCCAGAAACTCCCGGTCTTTGCGGTCCAGCTCCGCTTTTTCCAGCAGATCGGGCCGCACTTCCTTCGTGCGGCGCAGGGATTCGTTGCGCCGCCAGCGCGCGATATTCGCGTGATGGCCGGATTTCAGGATCTCCGGCACCGGCCGGTCCAGAAAGACCTCCGGGCGGGTATACTGCGGGTATTCCAGCAGGCCGTTCATAAAGGACTCATCGCCGGCGGATTCGCTGTTGCTCAGAACGCCGGGCACCATGCGTGCGACCGCATCCATCAGGACCAGGGCGGGCAGTTCCCCGCCGGTCAGCACGTAGTCCCCGATCGAGACGCGGTCCGTGGCGATCTCTTCCAGCACGCGTTCGTCCACGCCTTCGTAATGACCGCAGAGGATATACAGTTCTTCCTCCCGGGCCAGTTCCTTCGCCAGAGACTGATCCAGTACCCGGCCCTGCGGCGTCATGTAGACCAGACGGGGACGCGGCCCGTCTCCCACGGCCTCCCGATAAGCCCGGTAGATCGGCGGGGCCTGCAGGACCATGCCGGCGCCGCCGCCGTAAGGGTAGTCATCCACGTAGCCGTTTCCGCCGTCGGAATACTGTCGGAAATTGATGCACCGGAGAGAGAGCAGGCCTTTGTCGGCGGCCCGGCCCGTGATGCTGGTATGGAACCCCATCTCCACCATTTCGGGGAACAGGGTCAGTACGGTAAAGCGCATTACAGGTCCTCCAGTCCGTCCATCATGCGGACAACGATCAGGCGGTTTTCCGGATCGATCCGGCGCACGCAGTCTTTGATATTGGGCAGCAGATACTCCCGGCTGTCCTTCCGGTCCGGATCCTTCACGATAAAGACGTCGTTGGCGCCGGTGGGCAGCACTTCTCGCAGGGTACCCAGCAGCCGGCCCTCTTCCGTTTCCACCCGGCAGCCGAGCAGATCCGCGATATAATAGCTGCCCTCTTCGAGCGGCGCCGCGTTTTCGCGGGTCACAAAAAGAGACGCGCCTTTATAGCGTTCGATGTCGTTGATATTGTCGATGCCCCGGAATTTCAGGATGATCATGCCGGCCGCCGTCCGCGCTTTTTCGACTTCCAGCGGCAGATCGCCGTCCCTGGTTTCCAGAATGACTTCCTTCAGGCGGCGGAAGCGGTCCGTCGTATCCGTCGTGGGATACACCTTGATCTCGCCGCGTATCCCGTGGGTCGAGGTAAAGATTCCGATGCGAAAACGTGATTCCATAATGCTTTTTACTATAAAGGGAGGGCGGATCCGGGATCCGCCCCTGCAGGTTCAGACGGGATTTCTGTCTTACTCAATATCCAGGCTGACCCGTACGTCATCCCGGATGGCTTTGGCTTTGAGTACGGTACGGATAGCTTTGGCGATGCGTCCCTGTTTTCCGATGACCTTGCCCATATCGGCGGGGTCCACGTGCAGGGTCAGAACGGTCTCCCGTTCTGTCACGGTTTCGGTAACCGTCACGGCATCGGGATTGGTCACCAGTGCCTTGGCGATCACTTCAATCATTTCTTTCATTGCCGCACCTCAATTCTTACTCCAGGCCGGCGATTTTTAACAGTTTGGCAACCGTGTCGGTAGGCTTTGCGCCGTTTTTGATCCACTCCTGTGCTCTTTCGGTATCGATCTTGACAACACTGGGATCCTTGGTGGGATCATAGTAGCCCAGTTCTTCGATGAAGCGGCCGTCGCGGGGCGCTCTTTCATCCGCTACGATAACGCGGTAGGTCGGGGCTTTCTTCTTGCCCAGTCTGGTCAGACGGATTTTTACAGCCATGATTTGTTTCCTTCCTTGTTCTTTGTTCTTTCTTGAATTGCTGCGGGCTTTGCGCCCTGCTCTATCAAAAGTCTGTATGACTGATGATCGGTTTAAAACGGCAGATTGAAGGGGAGCCGGCCCTTTTTCTTGCCCATGCGGCCCGTCATCTGCTTCATCATTTTCCGGCTCTCCTCAAACTGCTTGAGCAGGCGGTTGACCTCCATGACGGAGGTGCCGGAGCCGGCGGCGATGCGCCGCTTGCGGGAGCCGCCGATGATCTCGGGCTTTCTGCGCTCGCGCGGCGTCATGGAGCGGATAATGGCTTCGACCTTGCCCAGGGCTTTGTCATCCGGCAGTTCGGCGCCTTTCAGCTGTTTGCCCATGCCGGGGAGGAAGCTCAGCAGTTCGGACAGGCTGCCCATTTTTTTCAGCTGCTGCATCTGCTCCAGGAAGTCTTCCAGGTCGAATTCGGACTTGCGGATCTTGCGCAGGGTCTCTTCGGTCTTCGCATCGTCCATTTCCAGGGCTTCGGCGCGCTCGATCAGGCTCAGGATGTCGCCCATGCCGAGGATGCGGTTGGCCATGCGCTGCGGACTGAACTGCTCCAGATCCGTCAGTTTTTCGCCCATGCCGGCGTAAAAGATGGGCTTGCCGGTGACGGCCCGGACCGAAAGCGCGGCACCGCCGCGGGTATCGGAATCCAGCTTGGTCAGGATCACGCCGTCCACGCCGATCTGCTCGTCAAAGGACTGGGCCACGTTGACCGCGTCCTGACCGGTCATGGCGTCCAGCACCAGGATGGACTGGGTGATGGGGACCGTATCGCGGATCTGCCGCAGTTCCTCCATCATGTCCTCGTCCACGTGCAGACGGCCGGCGGTATCCAGGATCACCAGATTGTAGCCCTTCGCGCGGGCTTCTTCCAGCGCCATCTCGGCAATGCGGGGCGGCCGGATGTCCGAGCCCGGGGAATAGACGGGAATGCCCAGTTTGGCGCCGTTGACTTTTAACTGCTCAATGGCGGCGGGCCGGTAGATGTCGCAGGCCACCAGCAGGGGCTTGCGGTCCTTTTTCTTCTGCAGGAGGGCGGCCAGTTTGGCGGCGGTGGTGGTTTTGCCGGCGCCCTGCAGGCCTTCCATCATGTAGACGGTGATCTCGTTGCGCGGCAGGAGGGCCAGTTCGATGCCGTCGCCGCCCATCATGCGGATCATCTCTTCGTTGACGATCTTGACGACGGCCTGTCCGGGCGTGAGAGACTTCATCACTTCCGTGCCCACCGCGCGCTCTTCCACGGCCTTGACAAAGTCCTTGACGACTTTGTAGTTGACATCCGCCTCCAGCAGGGCCATTTTTACTTCCTTCATGGAAGCGCGGACATCGGCTTCCGTCAGATAGCCTTTGCTGGTCAGCTTCTGGAATGCGGCCTGTATTTTTTCGGATAAGCTTTCAAATGCCATGGTATGTCCTTATAATTCTTCGATCTCCTTCGTCAGCTGAAGGATGCGGGCGATCTCGTCCCGGTGACGGCTTTCTTCTTCCAGGCCGGCGCAGATCGTCCGGATCTGCTCGGCTTTGCTCCGGATCTCGCGGAACTGACGGACCAGCCCAAGCTTTGCTTCATAGGCCTCCAGCCCCGCTTCTACGCGGCGGAGCGTATCGTGGATGCCCTGGCGGCTGATGCCGAAGGTCTCCGACGCTTCCGAGAGGCTCAGGTCCCCGAACCGGACCTCTTCATAGATCCGGCGCTGCTTTTCGGTCAGCAGGGCTCCGTAGAAATCATAATACAGTGCATGCTCAAAGTTCTTGTCCATAGCGTCACCTTGGGGAGAGTATCATAAAAAAAACCGCCTGTCAAGTATTTTTTCTTGACAGGCGAAAAAGTTTTTCGGGCGTTATCTGGCGTAGATCTCTTCGATCTCCGTATAGCCTTCGGCGGCCAGCTGCTCCTTCTGGAATTTCTTGTTTTTGATCATGGGGCTGACCAGGACGGTCGCTCCTTCGGCGCGTTCGCGCGCCGCCTGCTTCCGTACGGCCAGGGCCTTTTCTTCGGGCAGATTCTTTTCCAGCAGATAGGCTTTTTTCCGCGGGGTGCCCGGCACCTGATAGTTCTGGTCCATCAGGATCGTGATCAGGCGCTCAAAGCCGATCGAAATGCCGCAGGCCGGGACCTGCTGGCCGATGAATTTGCCGACCATTTCGTCATACCGTCCGCCGCCGCCGGCCGCGCTGCCGAAATCCGCCAGCTCCAGTTCGAAGATCGGGCCGGTGTAATAGGACATGCCGCGGACCAGCGTCGGGTCGAATTTCACGGTGAAATCCACGCTCGCGGCCTGTTCGACCGAGCGGATGATGGTCTCCAGCCCTTCGATCTCTTCCGCGACGCCCTCCTGCCCCGTCAGCAGGTCTCCCAGCGCCTTCAGGGGATTTTCCGCGCCGGTGAGCGCACTGCTCAGTTTCCCGTACGCAGCGGCGGTCTCCGCGGAGAAGCCGTTCTCTTCCATTTCTTTCAGGACGCCGGCCAGGCCGAGCTTGTCCATCTTGTCCCAGGTGATAAAGGCTTCGTCGCAGCGGTCCGCCCCGATGCCGCAGTAGGCGGCCATCGCTTTCAGCAGGCGCCGGTCATTGATGTGCAGGATAAATCCGGAAAAGCCCAGACGGCCCAGCAGCGTGGACGTTGCCAGCAGCAGATCGATCTCCGCCGCCTGCGAGCCTTCTCCCAGAATATCGATATCGCACTGATAGAACTGGCGGAAACGGCCTTTCTGCGGACGGTCCGCCCGGAAGACCGGTCCGATCTGCAGCGCCTTGAACGGCTTGGGCAGTTCCCCGTTGTGCGCGGAAAAATAGCGCACCAGCGGCACGGTCAGGTCGTAGCGCAGTCCGGAGTCCGCCAGGTCCTCTTCCGTTTTCGCTTCCCCGATTTTCAGCTTTTCCCCGCGCTTTAAGACCTTGAAGATAAGCTTTTCATTATCGCCCCCCTGCTTGCTCAGCAGGTTGCCCAGAGACTCCACCACAGGGGTCTCGATGGGAGTATAGCCGAAGCTTTTGTAGGTTTCCTTGATCAGTCCGATCACGTAATCCCGCAGGATCATTTCGCGGGGCATAATATCCCGCATGCCGGTCACGGCGTTCTTGTTCAGAGCCATAATTTCCGCTTCCTTTCGATCATTTCCTCTATGCGCAGGCGGTATTCCTCCAGTCCCTTGACATTGTCCGCGCGTTCGATGCGGCCGTCCGGATATACCGCTTTGCTGATATTGCCGGCGCCTGCCGCAAGAATACTCTGTTTTTCTTCCATAATCAAGATGTTGTAAAGGCCTTCTTTTCCCGGAAGGGCATATCCGACGTTTTCCAGATTGCCGGCCATGTTTTTCTGGCGGTACAGGTAATACGGGAAGAGTCCCATCTCCTGCGCGCCCGCGGCCGCCGCTCTCATCATGGCCGCCGGTTCTTCCTTTTCGTAGGCCGGGCCGAAGCGATCCTCCTCCCCGTTTTCGCCGCCTTCGTGCCGCAGGCGGGAAGCACGTTTGATGGTAAGCGCGTGCACGGTCAGGCTCTCCGGTGCCAGCGGCGCCAGCTGCGCCAGCGTATTCCGCACATCGGCGGCGGATTCGCCGGGCAGTCCCAGGATCAGATCCATGTTGATATTGTCAAAGCCCGCGTCCCGGGCCATGCCGAACGCGCGCAGGATATCTTCCACCGTATGGCGGCGGCCGATCGTATCCAGGGTCCGCTGCTGCATTGTCTGAGGATTGACGGAGATCCGCGTGACGGGATAACTCCGCATGACCTTCAGTTTTTCCGGCGTGATGCTGTCCGGCCGGCCGGCTTCCACCGTGAATTCCTTCACGCGGTCCGCCGGGACCAGCCCGCAGATCTTATCCAGCAGACGGTCCAGCTGCGAAGCGCTGAGCGCGGTGGGGGTGCCGCCTCCGATATAGATCGTATCCGGCGTCACGCCCTTCATCAGCGGAATGCTCTGCTCCAGCTCATAAAACAGCGTTTCCAGATAAGGTTCGACCTTGGAGGCCGCTTTGTCGATCGGATAGGAGGTAAAGGAACAGTAGGAGCAGCGGCTGGGACAGAACGGAATACCGGTATAAAGGCTCCAGCCCTCCGGACCGGACAGCCCGGCCAGCACGGCTCGTTCCCGCTGGGCGATGGCTATGGCCAGGCTCAGCTTTTCTCCGTCCAGATAATAGGTCCGGCGCATGTGTTCCGCGACGGCGGCGGGGCGTCTGCCCTCTTCCAGCAGCTGCATGATCAGCTTGGTCGGGCGGATGCCCGTCAGGGTGCCCCAGGGGAGATCGGTCCCGGTGATCACATGCAGTTCATCATAGACCCGCCGCTTGAACGTGTTTTTGATCTCTTCATACGGCAGCGAAAAATCCGGATCCGGTACCGCGTAAACCACCCGAAAGCCCGCGGCCCGGGCCTCTTCTTCCGACAGCGGACGGGGGATCTTCCGGATCTCCTCTCCGGGAAAAAAGGAAGTCAGCAGCCCGCGCACGTCATATTCGAAATTTTCCGTCCCGTCCGGGTAAACGAATCCGATCATACAAACTCCGCCAGCGGATTGAACCGCTGTTCAAATGCGATGAAGGTCCGGTCCATGTGGCCCGGATAAACGATGGTCTCCCCCGGCAGTTCCGACAGAAGGCGCCGGATGGACGAGAGCATCTGCGCGTCGCTGCCCGTGGGCAGGTCCGTGCGGCCGTAGGAGCCGTGGAACAGGGTGTCGCCGCTGATCAGCATCTCATAGGCCGGGAAATAATAGCAGCAGCTTCCCGCGGTATGGCCGGGCGTATGCAGCACGCGGAACGTCATGCCGCCCAGCGTTACTTCTTCGCCCTCCTTCAGCAGGCGGTCCGCCGTAAGCGCGCAGGGCGTGCCGGCGGAAGCCGAGCAGTTGTGGGCCGGATCCGCCAGAAGAGCCGCCTCCGCTTCGTGGCAGAGGATCGGACAGCCGAATGCTTCCCGGATCGGGCCGGCCGCCATGATATGGTCCTCATGCGCATGCGTCAGCAGGACGGCCGCCGGCGTATATTCGTTGTTTTTCAGGTACTGGATCAGCAGACGGGCTTCCGCGCCGGGGTCCACCACCAGCACGTCCCGCGTATCGGTGCGGGTCAGGAAATAGACGTTGGTGGCGATCGGCCCCACAACGGCTTTCCGGATCTCGAAGTTTTCAAATTCTTTCGGTCTGATCCTGAGACTGTTCATGCTGCCTCCTACATGCGGGTCACGTCAAAGACCCCGTTGATCTGCTGCAGGCGCGCCGTAACGGTCCGGATCTCCTCCGTGCCCGTGGACTGGAACTGCAGTTCCACCGTCGCGATGCCCTGTTTGTTGACCTTGGTGAACAGGCTGACGATATCGATCCCCATTTCGGTCATGACCCGGGAAATATCCGCCAGCATGCCCACGCGGTTGTTGACGTAGATGATCATATTGGCCAGATAGCGCTCGCGCGAATTCTCCTCCGGCATCTGCCATTCCGCTTCGATCAGGCGGTCCCGCTCTTCCGCCGGCAGGTTCATAACGTTGACGCAGTCCGTCCGGTGGATGGAAACGCCGCGGCCGCGGGTCACGAAGCCCACGATCTCGTCGCCGGGGATCGGGCTGCAGCAGCGGGAAAAGTGCACGGCCAGGTCCTGAAGGCCTTCCACCACGATGCCGCCCTTGCTGTGCGCCACCGCTTTCTTGCCCTGCTCCTGCACCAGTTCGATCACCTGCGCGTCGGTGATGTGGCTCTGCTCCTCCTTGCGGCGCTCTTCCGCGAGCCGGTTGATGACCTGCCCTTCCTTGATGCCGCCGTGCCCGATGGAAGCCAGCACCGCATTCCATTCCTGGAAGCCGTACTTCTTCATGACCTTGTCCATGAATTCCGGCCGCAGCAGCTCCGAAAGGACGTATCCCTTGGCCTTGGCGCTGCGCTCCAGCAGATCGCGCCCCTTGACGATATTGTCTTCCTTATTCTGTTCCTTGAACCACTGGTTGATCTTGTTGCGCGCCTGGGACGATTTCACCATATTCAGCCAGTCGCGGCTGGGGCCCCGGGAATTCTGGGAGGTAATGATCTCCACGCGGTCGCCGTTATGCAGCTTGTAGTCGATCGGGACCAGCTTCTCATTGACGCGGGCGCCCACCATCTTATTGCCGACGGCGCTGTGGATCGCGTAGGCAAAGTCAATGGGCGTGGACCCGGCCGGCAGATTCTTGACGTCGCCCTGCGGCGTGAAGCAGTAGACCGTGTCCGCGAAGATATCCAGGTCGTTGCGGACGCTTTCCATGAATTCGCTGTTGTCCGGCATGTCGCGCTGCCATTCCAGGATCTGGCGCAGCCAGTTCAGCTTTTCCTCTTCCTTGGAAATGCTGCCGCCCTCTTTGTATTTCCAGTGCGCCGCCACGCCGTATTCCGCGGTGCGGTGCATTTCGTAGGTCCGGATCTGGATCTCGAAGGGAACGCCGCTCTTGCCGATGACGGTCGTATGCAGGGACTGGTACTTATTCGCCTTCGGAATGGCGATATAGTCCTTGAAGCGGCCCGGCAGCGGCATATACATCTCGTGGATCAGTCCCAGCACCGCGTAGCAGTCCTGCACGGTATTGACCAGCACCCGGACCGCGAACAGATCGTAGATCTCGTCCAGGCTCTTCTGCTGGATCGCCATTTTTTTATAAATGCTGAAGTAATGCTTCACGCGGCCGTAGACCTTTGCGTTGATGCCGGCGTCCGTCAGATGGGAGCTGACGTCCGTCACGATGGACTGGATGAACTCCTCGCGGGAATGCGAGCGCTCATCGATGTCGCGGACCAGCTTCGCATACTTTTCCGGTTCCAGATACTGCAGGCTCAGGTTGTCCAGTTCCATTTTCAGGCGGAAAATGCCCAGGCGGCTCGCGAGCGGCGCATAAATATCCAGCGTCTCCGCGGCTTTTTCCCGCTGTTTTTCGGGCTTCTGATACTGCAGCGTCCGCATGTTGTGCAGGCGGTCGGCCAGCTTGATGATGATGATCCGGATGTCCTTGGACATGGACAGAAACATCTTTCTCAGATTTTCCGCCTGCATTTCCAGCTTGTCCGTGGTCCCCAGAGAGAGCCGGGTCAGTTTGGTAACGCCGTCCACCAGAAGCGCCACATCGGGCCCGAAGCGTTTTTCGATGTCCTGCAGCGTATATTCGGTATCCTCCACCACGTCGTGCAGCAGGCCGGCGATAATGGATTCCTTGTCCATTTCCAGTTCGGCCAGGATGATCGCCACGTGCAGCGGATGCGTGATATACGGATCGCCGGAGCGGCGCATCTGGGTCTTGTGGGCTTCGCTGGCCAGTTCATAGGCCTCGCGGATCTGCTTCATATCATCGGAGGGGTGATACTTGCGGATCGTTTCCACCAGCTGCTGATATAGTGTATCCGGCGAGCTCTCTCCGCTGTTCTGAGGCATTTCGTCCTCATCGGAGAGAGGGCGCATGGTATGATCGTCGTTGATCGCGGCGATCTCGGAACGCAGTTCTGTCGGTTTCATATCCTTCACCTCCTGTTTGATCCGGCCGGAATCAGACCGGTGCTCCGCCCGCAGCGCGGTCCCTCAGGCCCGCGGACCACAGGTATCGGACGTTTCTTTCCTGAACGGCCACGTTTTCTTCCCCGAATGCTTCCTTCAGATCCCGGAGGATCTCCTCGGTCAGCACCGCCGTCCTCAGGCCGTCGAGGCGCTTCATCTGACGCTCTTCGCGGAGCGTGACAACGCAGCTCATTCCTTTCAGCAGACGGGCCAGCCGGGTCCGTTCCAGTTCGTATGCGGCCCGGTTCGGGAACAGCACATAAGGTTCCTGCGGCAGTTCGTCAAAGAAAAGGATCTGGGCACAGATCAGTTTGCCTTTGGCGTCGTCGCCCAGCGAGACGCGGCCCCGGATAAAGACGCGGCTTCCTTCTTCCAGG
>CADBQE010000276.1 GCA_902796695.1 uncultured Lachnospiraceae bacterium | reverse complement strand
CATGGGCGAGATCTCCCTCGGCAAGAACCTTCTCATCGGCTTCATGACATGGGAAGGCTACAACTACGAGGACGCGATCATCCTCAACGAAAGACTTCTGATGGACGACGTGCTCACCTCGATCCACATCGAGAAATACGAGTGCGAAGCCAGAGATACCAAGCTCGGACCGGAAGAGATCACCCGCGACATTCCGAATGTCGGCGAAGAGACGCTCAAGGAGCTCGACGAAGAGGGGATCATCAGGATCGGAGCCGAGGTCAAGTCCCAGGACATCCTGGTCGGAAAACTCACTCCGAAGAGCGAGACCGACCTCACGCCTGAGATCCGCGTGCTGCGCGCGATCTTCGGCGAAAAGGCCCGCGATGTGCGCGACACCTCCCTGAAAGTGCCGCACGGCGCCTACGGCGTAGTCCTGGATACCAAGGTCTTCACCCGCGAAGCCGGCGACGAGCTGCCTCCGGGCGTCAATACCAGCGTCCGCGTCTACGTGGCCCAGAAGCGCAAGATCTCCGTGGGCGACAAGATGAGCGGCCGTCACGGCAACAAGGGCGTGGTGTCCCGCATCCTGCCCGTGGAGGATATGCCGTTCCTGCCCAACGGCCGTCCGCTGGATATCGTGCTGAACCCGCTGGGCGTGCCCAGCCGTATGAATATCGGTCAGATCCTGGAGACCCACCTGTCCCTGGCCGGCGAGATCCTGGGCTTTAAGGTATCCACCCCCGTCTTTGACGGCGCCAAGGAAGTGGATATCCACGACACCCTGGTCATGGCCAACGACTACGTGAATACCGAATGGCCGGAATTCGAAAAGAAATACAAGAAGGTGCTGCTGCCCGAAGTGATGGACTACCTGGGCTCCCACCTGGAGCACCGCGCTCTGTGGAAGGGCGTGCCGATCACCCCGGACGGCAAGATCCAGCTGCGCGACGGCCGCACCGGCGAACCGTTCGACAGCAAGGTCACGGTCGGCCACATGCACTACCTGAAGCTGCACCACCTGGTGGATGACAAGATCCATGCCCGCTCCACCGGCCCTTACTCGCTGGTCACGCAGCAGCCGCTGGGCGGCAAGGCCCAGTTCGGCGGACAGCGCTTCGGCGAAATGGAAGTGTGGGCCCTGGAAGCCTACGGCGCCGCCTACACGCTGCAGGAGATCCTGACCGTGAAGTCGGACGATATCGTGGGCCGCGTCAAGACCTACGAAGCCATCGTAAAAGGCACCAACATCCCGACCCCGAGCGTTCCCGAATCCTTCAAGGTGCTGCTGAAGGAACTGCAGTCCCTGGGCCTGGACGTGACGCTCCTGATGGATGACGGCACGGAAGTGGAAGTCAAGGAAAATACGGAATACTCCGACCGCGACTTCAAGGCCGTGATCGAAGGCAACCGTGATTTCCTGAGCCGTTCCGACAATTACGGCCAGTACGGCTATCAGACCCAGGCCTTCAACGCCAAGGGCGATCTGGAGGAAGTGGAGCCCGAAGCCCCGGCCGACGGTGACGACGGCGATTACCTGACGGATGACTATACGGATTTCACCAGTGATGACGAAGGGAGATAAAAAAATATGCCGATGCAGATTCATGAGGATTACTATCAGCCCCTGGTGTTTGACGCGATCCGGATCGGACTGGCGTCTCCCGAAAAGATCCTGAAGTGGTCCCACGGTGAAGTCAAAAAGCCGGAGACCATCAACTACCGCACCTTAAAGCCCGAGCGCGACGGCCTGTTCTGCGAACGCATCTTCGGACCGAGCCGCGACTGGGAGTGCCACTGCGGAAAATACAAGAAGAAACCCCGTCTGCGCGGCACGGTCTGCGACCGCTGCGGCGTGGAAGTGACCAAATCCAGCGTGCGGCGCGAAAGAATGGGCCATATCACGCTGGCCTCCCCGGTCTCCCATATCTGGTATTTCAAGGGGATCCCGAGCCGCATTGCCACGATTCTGGAGATCTCCGCCAAGAATCTGGAAAACGTGCTGTATTTTGCCGCCTACATCGTGCTGGATCCCGGCACGGTGCCTGGCTGGGAAAAGAAAAAAGTGATCACGGACCAGGAATACCGGGAAGCCATTGAAAAATACGGCCGCGGTTCCTTCAAGGCCGGCATGGGCGCGGAAGCCATCGAAACGCTGCTCAAGGAAGTGGACCTGGAAAAGGAATACGCGGAACTGCGTGCAGAATACGACAGCGCCTCCGCCCAGAAGCGCACCAAGATCATGAAGCGCCTGGAAGTGGTGGAAGCCTTCCGCAATTCCGGCAACCGTCCGGAATGGATGATCTTAAACGTCCTGCCCGTGATTCCGCCCGATCTGCGCCCCATGGTGCAGCTGGACGGCGGCCGCTTCGCGACCTCGGACCTCAATGACCTTTACCGCCGCATTATCAACCGCAACAACCGTCTGGGCAAGATGGACGGCGCCCCGGAGATCATCGTCCGCAACGAAAAGCGCATGCTGCAGGAAGCCGTCGACTCCCTGATCGACAACGGCAGCCGCGACCGCGCCGTGACCGGAGCCGGCATCCGCTCCTTAAAATCCCTGTCCAGCATGTTAAAGGGCAAGCAGGGCCGCTTCCGTCAGAACCTTCTGGGCAAGCGCGTGGACTACTCCGGCCGTTCCGTTATCGTGGTCGGCCCCGACCTTAAGATCTTCCAGTGCGGCCTGCCCAAGGAAATGGCCATCGAACTGTTCAAGCCCTTCGTCATGAAGGAACTGATCAGCCTGGGCAAAGCCACCAACGTGAAGAACGCGAAGAAGATGGTGGACCGCGCGCAGTCCGAAGTGTTCGACGTCCTGGAGGACATCATCAAAGAACACCCCGTGATGCTCAACCGTGCCCCTACCCTGCACCGTCTGGGTATCCAGGCCTTTGAACCGATCCTGGTGGAAGGCAAGGCCATCCGCCTGCACCCGCTGGTATGTACCGCGTTCAACGCGGACTTCGACGGCGACCAGATGGCTGTCCATCTGCCCTTAAGCGTGGAAGCTCAGGCGGAATGCCGCTTCCTGCTGCTGTCTCCCAACAACCTGCTGAAGCCTTCCGACGGCGGTCCCGTGGCCGTGCCGTCTCAGGACATGGTTCTGGGCATCTACTACCTGACCCAGGAACGCCCCGAAGCGCTGGGCACCGGCCGCAGCTTCCGCAGCCTGAATGAAGCCGTGCTGGCCTATGACAACCATCAGATCGATCTGCACGCCCGCGTCAAGATCCGCTGCAAAGGCGTGAACGCACAGGGCGAACCGATCCAGCAGCTCGTGGAATCCACGCTGGGCCGCTTCCTGTTCAACGAGATCATCGACCAGGATCTGGGCTTCGTGGACCGCACGATTCCCGGCAACGAATTAAAGCTGGAGATCGACTTCCACGTAATCAAGAAGGACCTGAAGAAGATCCTGGAGAAGGTCATCGAAGTCCACGGCACCACCAAGACCGCCGAAGTGCTGGACAACATCAAGGCGATCGGCAACAAATATTCCACCCGCGCCGCCATGACGGTCTCCATTTCCGACATGACCGTTCCTTCCACCAAGAAGGAGATCCTGGAAGCGACCCAGAAGGAAGTGGACGACATCAACATGCGCTTCCGTTACGGCGAATATACCGACGAAGAGCGCTACAAGATGGTCGTCAAGACCTGGGGCGAAGCCGACGAGCGCCTGACCCGCGAACTGATGACCGGCCTGGACCGCTACAACAACATCTTCATGATGGCGGACTCCGGCGCCCGCGGTTCCGAAAAGCAGATCAAGCAGCTGGCCGGCATGCGCGGCATGATGCAGGATACTTCCGGCCGCACCATCGAGCTGCCCATCAAGTCCAACCTGCGTGAAGGCCTGGACGTTCTGGAATACTTCATCTCCGCGCACGGCGCGCGCAAGGGCCTGTCCGACACCGCGCTGCGTACCGCCGACTCCGGGTACCTGACCCGCCGTCTGGTCGATGTATCGCATGATATCATCATCCGCGAAGAAGACTGCGCGAAGGACGGAAAGATCCCCTACATGGAGATCACCGCGTTCACGAACAACAACGTGGAAGACGTGGTGGAAAGCCTGCAGGAACGCATCACCGGCCGGACCGCCGCCGAAGACATCACGGATCCGGCAACCGGCATGGTCATCGTGAAGAAGAACGAGCTGATCTACCCGCTGAAGGCGAAAGCCGTCGCGGCCACCGGCGTGCAGTCCGTGAAGATCCGCAATGTGCTGGCCTGCCGCTGCAAGGGCGGCATCTGCGCCAAGTGCTACGGCGCGAACATGGCGTCCGGTGAACCCGTGCAGATCGGCGAAGCCGTCGGCATCATCGCAGCCCAGTCCATCGGCGAGCCCGGCACCCAGCTGACCATGCGTACCTTCCATACCGGCGGTGTGGCCGGCGT
>CADBQE010000275.1 GCA_902796695.1 uncultured Lachnospiraceae bacterium | reverse complement strand
GAGAATTGATTTTATGGAATACATCAGAGTCACAAAGGACAATCTGGAAAAAGAGCATATCTGCTGTGCCATCTCAAACAATAAGGATGTGCAGGTTTCCTCCAAAAAAGCATGGCTGGCCGACAGATTGGAAGAAGGGCTTGTCTTTCTGAAAAGCGCGGAGCGGGGGAAATGCTTTATTGAATACATTCCGGCGGAGTCTGCGTGGGTTCCGATAAACGCCGAAGGATATATGTACATCGACTGCCTGTGGGTGTCCGGCTCTTTCAAAGGCCACGGCTATTCTTCGGATCTGCTGAACGCCTGCATGGAAGACAGTAAGGAGAAGGGGAAGAAAGGTCTGTGCATACTGGCGGCGGCCGCGAAGAAGCCATTCCTTGCCGATCCGAAGTTCCTGAAACATAAAGGCTTTTCCGTGTGTGATGAGGCGGATAACGGAATCCAGCTGTGGTATCTGTCTTTCGGGAAGGAGGCGGAAAGGCCGGAATTCCGGGAATGCGCAAAGCATCCTCACATAGAAGAAAAGGGATATGTGCTGTATTACACAAGCCAGTGCCCCTTCAACGCGAAATACGTTCCGGTTCTGGAACAGACTGCAAAAGAGAATGGCATACCGTTCCATGCGATCCATATCGAAAGCAGAGAAGAGGCGCAGAACGCCCCGACTCCGATCACAAACTATGCGCTGTTCCGTGACGGAGAATACATCACGAACGAGCAGATGAACGACAGAAAATTCCTGAAGCTTGTGAATGCATAAGAGAGAAAGAAGGACACGGCATGAAAATAGTGGTACTGGACGGATATACGGAAAACCCCGGCGATCTGAGCTGGAGCGGACTGGAGGCGCTCGGAGAACTCCGGGTCTATGACCGGATCTCCTACGAGGAATCGCCCCGGATCGCGGAGGCGATCGGGGACGCAGAGATCGTCATCACGAACAAGACGCCGATCTCCCGCGCGACCATCGACCGCTGCCCGCACATGAAATTCATCGCGGTGCTGGCCACCGGATATAACGTCGTAGACACGGCCTATGCGAAAGAACGGGGCATCCCGGTCTCCAATGTCCCGGTCTACGGGACCCGCTCCGTCAGCCAGTTTGCCATCGCGCTGCTGCTGGAAGTCTGCCATCATATCGGCCACCACAGCGAAAGCGTGCGCAGCGGCGGCTGGGAACGCAGCACCGACTGGTGCTACTGGGACTACCCGCTCATCGAGCTGGCCGGCATGACCTACGGCCTGCTGGGCTGCGGCAACATCGGCATCCACACCGCGGAGATCGCCGCCGCGCTGGGCATGCACGTCATTGCCTACGATAAGCGCGAGACGCCGGAAGCGCTCGCCCTGGGCGTGGAATACGTTTCGCTGGACGACCTGTTCGCCCGCTCGGACGTTCTGGGCCTGCAGATGCCGCTGCTCCCCTTCAACACGGGGATCATCAACCGGGACAATATCGCGAAAATGAAGGACGGCGCGATCCTCATCAACAACAGCCGCGGCCAGATGGTAGTGGAGCAGGACCTGGCCGACGCCCTAAACAGCGGCAAACTCGCCTTCGCCGCCCTGGACGTAGTCTCCACCGAGCCGATCCGCCCGGACAACCCGCTGCTCACCGCCCAAAACTGCATCATCACCCCCCACATCTCCTGGGCCGCCAACGGCAGCCGCCGCCGCATCATGGACACCACCGTGGAAAACGTACGCGCCTTCCTGTCCGGCGCCCCGATCCACGTAGTCAACGCCTGACCCCCGGCATCCTGCCGGCGGCTCGTGAAAAACCGCTTGATTTTATCCGCCGGACCCCGTACAATAAAGAACTGTGCCGTAGCAGAAAAACGCTGCGGCCGGTACGGGAGAAATTCCGGACAACAGATCAGTCCGTGTAGCTCAGCAGGATAGAGCACAGGTTTCCTAAACCTGGTGTCGGGGGTTCGAATCCCTTCACGGACGGGAAAAAGCCTGAAATTTGCGATTTGCGATAGTTTCAGGCTCTTTTTTTGCCCTCATTTCGATATTCCTGCTGCATGCAGCAAGTCTGCCTTTGAAACCGAAGCGGGAAGCGTTTATCGGCTGTTTTAATACAGACACAAACAATTACGGGTGCTTTTTCAAGCTGTATATGTATACGGCCATCGCACCAATCCCGCTGTCGGCTTTTCCGGAGAGCCCGACTCAGAACATTGGAAAGAGTTTCCTGAAGAGCTATGCGGCGGTTTGTCTGGAAGGTGTGATCATAGTCCTGGCGTGCATCATCTTTTCGGTCATTGCCAAAGCGAATCCCGGTTTTGATGATGAGCTTTCAACGGCAGCAATGGTCTGGAGTTATATCGGGGCTATAGCATCTTCTAAAGTGTCTGAACTTATGGTATTATCTGAGTTGTCGGAACATGCAAGATCTCGACAACCCGCAGTTTGTGGAGGTGCTTTATGAAACTGGTTTTTATCATTGGCGATGCCGCCGTTG
>CADBQE010000274.1 GCA_902796695.1 uncultured Lachnospiraceae bacterium | reverse complement strand
TGCTTGTAACTTCAAGGAAAAACACTCATTTATGAGGTGAAATAAAAAATGTTACGAATACTATTTGTCTGCCACGGCAGCATCTGTCGCTCGCCGATGGCGGAATACATCATGAAATATCTGGTGCGGGAAGCGGGGCTGGAGAACCGCTTCCGCATTGCGTCTGCAGCGGCCAGCCGGGAGGAGATCGGGAATGATATCTATCCGCCGGCGAAGCGGGTACTGGAGGCGCACGGGGTTCCGTACGGGAGGCATCCGGCGCGGCAGATCACGCCGGAGGATGTGAGGGAGTATGACCTGATCGTTGCGATGGAGGAGTATAATCTGCGGTATATGCGGCGCGGGCTGGGGAGTGTGTATGAGAAGAACGCGGGGAAGTTCCGTCTGCTGATGGATTTCACCGCGCGGCCGGGCGAGGTGTCGGATCCCTGGTATACCGGGGATTTCGAGACGGCTTACCGGGATATCGAGGAGGGCTGCCGGGGACTGCTGCGGCAGCTGGGACCGGAACAGAGGAAATGAGATGAGAAAGTGTATACGGATGAGAGGCCTGGCACTGGCGCTCGCGTTTCTGCTGGCGGCGGGATGCGCGGGACCGGCGCTTTCCGCGCGCGCTGCTGAAACCGATGACGGGTTTATTACGGAGGGGACATACTCCTTTACCGCGGACGGCGGCGGAAACGTGCAGGAGCAGGATACGTTTGTGTTCCGGGAGGACTGCTTTATGCGTTCTTCCTTCTCCGGATGCGCGCATCTGGCGGAGCTGTCCGCGCAGGCGGCCATGGCGTCCGCTTCCCGCTACGGGGAGGGACCGGACCGGTATGAGAAGGACCCGTCCGGGAATGCCCGGAACGTGACGGAGCTGCTGACTGCCGCCGGCTTTGAGGATGTGGAAACGAACCGGTATTATACGCTGGAGAAGCAGGAAAACTCCATGGGGACCGCGGTGGGGCGGCGGACCGTCCGGGCGTTCGGTCACGTATACACGCTGCTGGCCGTGATCCCGCGCAGCGCCGGCTATAAGCAGGAGTGGGCGGGGAACTTCACGGTCGGCGACGGTGATCTTCACGAAGGATTCAAAGCCGCGCGGGATGAGATCCTGCGGTTCATGAAACAATATATCGAGCAGCATAACGTGACCGGTGAACTGAAGGTCTGGATGGCAGGCCACAGCCGGGGCGGCGCCGTCTGCAGTCTGCTGGGCGGTTTTCTGGCGGACGGCGGCGCGGCGTATTTCGGCGGACGCGTGAGCCTGCAGCCGGAGGATGTTTACTGCTATACCTACGCGGCGCCCCGCTGCGTCAGGGAAACGGTCAGCCGGCGGGAAGAACTGAGCGTGGCCGGCGCCCGCGCGGACGCAGCGTACGCGGACGATACGCCCGGGGACCCTTACACGCCGGATACGGACGGACACGTGGATGTGCAGGACGGCATTTTCGGCGGCGTCCGCAACTATATCTTCTCGGACGACGTGATCCCGCAGCTGCCGCCTGCGGACTGGGGCCTGACGCATTACGGGACCGATCTGCCCGCGGAGCAGGAGGGGATCGGCGCGGAAGTCATGGCGGCGGAGCTGGAACAGATCAGCCCGCGCTCCCGGAAAGCTTTTGCGGACGGCGGCGATTACCGCGGCTTTGCCCGCTATACCTTTGACCTGCCCTCGCTCTCCCTGATTCCGGACGAAACGGCGGACGGCGCGCAGACGCTGGGCGTGTTCATGACGGCGCGCGTGCCCGGCCTGATGGCGGGATGCGAGACCGCCGGGGAATATGTATCGGAGGGCTATCAGGAAACGATGCGCCATGCGGGCGCCCTGATCGGCCTGCTGATGAGCTATCCGAAGGATGCCCTGCAGCCGGACGTGCAGACGCTGGTCCGGCCCGCGGTCCTGCTGCTCCTGAGCTATGCCGCCGAGCGCATGCAGGCGGAACGCGGCGCCCGGGATGAGGCCGAGGGGATCACGATGGCGCTGGAGGATCTGCTGGCCTGGGTGTCCGGCAAAAACATCTCCCACGAAACTTTTACGATGGACGATTTCCTGGAGATCCTTGCGGTCTGGCTGAACGACCATGAAAACGATCCGGCGGGGGCGGCCGCCCTGACGGCGATGGAAAATGCCGTTCCGGAGAAGGCGGCGAGCGCTGTGCGCACACTGCTGGGTATCTTCCATAAGGACAATTCCCTGTTCCGGCCGGTGTCCGCCGCGGAAGCCGTCCGGGCATATCTGAAGGCCTGCGCGGTCGGGCCGGACCCGGAATGCAGCGCGGCGGCCGCGTTTCCCACCGCGAAGGACGCCCGGTCTCTCCTGTATACGGTGCTTCCGCTGGTGCTGAGCTTCACGGATTACGAATTCGGAAGCGTTCTGAAAGATGAGGGATCCCATCCCTTCGGCGAAGCCGTGGAGATCCTGCTGCCGCTGCTGCTGCAGGAAACCGATGCGGACGGAAACCGGACCGTGTACGATTCCGTGGCTGCGGCGGCGGATGAGGCGGCCGCGCAGGTGCTGGAGCAGCTGGTCGGACCGCTTGCGGAGGACGCCGGGACCCATGTCGGAAGCGCATATCAGGCGATCATCCGGGGGCATCTGGATGCCCTGAAAGCCCGCGCCGGGCAGCTGCGGAAGACGCTGTCCTATTTCCTCCTGTATACGAAGGGCGAGGCGTACGACACCGCACGGATGGCGGCCGGTGTCTGCACGCTGGCGGCCAATGCGAAGATCATTCCGACGGCACACTACAACGAATGCTATATCGCCTGGATGCGGGCCGCCCGCAAGGCCGGAATTGAGCCGGAGCACGGCATCACGCAGGATCCCGGGCGGCAGCCGGACTATGAGCGGGACGGCGTGCGGGCGCACTGGGTACTGAAGGACGGCGGCGAAAAGAGATATTTTACGGACCGGTTCCTGTCGGAAGAACTGACGGAAGCGGATCTGGTCATACCCCGCGAGACGCAGCCGGAGCTGCCGGCTTCGGTTCCCGGACTTCCGGAAAGCGGGACGGAGACGGAAAGCGGGCCGCAGACGGAAACCCAGTCCGCTGAAGCGGGCACCCGCGGCGGCATCGCGCCGGAGACGGCCCCGGATGAGGCCGGGACCGGACAGGGCGGAGAGACCGTACTGTGGGTGGCCGTGGGACTGCTGGCCGCGGGCGGCGCTCTGGCCGGAGTCCTGATCGCGCGGAAGAAGACGGAAGGAGGCGGACAATCTTGAAACGGAAAGCATTCGCGGCCGCGGCCGTACTGCTTCTGCTTATAGGCGGATGCGGCGGACAGACTCGGAATACGGAGGAAAGCGGAATGAAGGGACATTGGAAATCCATCACTCAGGAAGAGGCAAAAGAGCGGATGACCCGCGCCGACGGGCACCTGATCGTGGATGTGAGACGGCAGGACGAGTACGAAGCGGGCCATATCCCCGGCGCGATCCGTGTGACCAACGAAGAGATCGGAACGGAAAGGCCGGCACAGCTCCCGGACCCGGATCAGATCCTGCTTGTCTACTGCCGCAGCGGCCGACGCAGCAAGGAGGCGTCCGAGAAGCTGGCGCAGCTGGGCTACACGCAGATCTACGAATTCGGCGGGATCCTGGACTGGACGGGTGAGACGGTTGCGGGAGCGGAACCGGGCAGCGCACAGGCAGGCCCTGCGGACCCGGATACCACCCCGGCGGATCCCACGGATCCGGATGCCATCCCGGACACCGCCCCGGATACCATCCCTGCCACCACCCCGGCCGCCCCGCCCTCACAGACCTGCGTCAGCTGCACGGCGCAGCTGACATTCAGCTCTTTTGACGGCGGCGGCTATGAATATACGTTTATCACGGACGAGTCGGAGATCATCGCGCTCGAGACCCGGAGAGACTACCACGGCACGGATCCCGCCCAGGTGGAAGGGGCGGCCTATGACGTGATCCTCACGGTCCGCGCCTTAAAAGAAGGCAGCGCCACGCTCACCGTGCAGGCCCGCTCCCCTATCCAGGAGGAATATGACGAGGCCTATTACATAACCGTGGACGGCGCGCTTCAGGTCCGGATCTCGGAGCCGGTCCGCTATGAGGTAACGGACGGGACCCGGATCACGGACGAAGCCGTCCGGCCGTTCCCCACCGCCCTGATCATCGAATGCGAAGGCGGCCGGTTTTACGCGCAGCTGGAGGACAACGAGTCCGCCCGCGCGTTCGCGGAAAAACTGTGGGACGGCAGCATCACCGTGCAGGCGCACGACTACGGGAATTTCGAAAAAGTGGGGCCGCTTCCCTGGTCCCTGCCGGACTGCGACGAATCCATCACCACAAAGCCCGGCGACGTCATCCTGTATCAGGGCAATCAGATCACCGTATATTACGACACCAACACCTGGTCGTTCACCCGCCTGGCCGTGATCCCGGACGTGACCCGGGAAGAACTGCTGGCGGTGTTGGGCAAGGGGAACGTCGAACTGACATTTTATATCGAGTGGAGCGAGTAAGAAGGAGAGGACCATGAAGATCGGATTTATCGGGATGGGCAATATGGCGCAGGCGATCGTGACCGGCTGGAACGCGACCAGACAGCGCGAGGCGGAAGAGATCCTGGCTTATGCGCCGCACCGGAAAAAACTGCTGGACAACGCGGCCCGGCTGGGCTTTACCGCGGCGGATTCCCCGCGGGATCTGGTCGCGGCGGCGGACCTTGTCATCATGGCCTGCAAGCCTTACCAGGTGGAAAGCGTGCTGGCGGAGACCGCGGACCTGTTAAAAGAGAAGCCGCTGCTGTCCGTCGCGCTGGGCTGGGATCTGGCGCATTATCACAGCGTGCTGGGCGATGCGCAGCGGCTCCGGTACGTGATGCCCTCCACGCCTGCGGAGGTGGGCGAAGGCATTTTCCTGCTGGAGGACGTCCACAGCCTGACGGAGGAGGAGGAAGAGGTCAGCCGCCTGCTGTTTGCGGGCATCGGGCAGGTGATGATCATGCCGTCCCGCCTGATGGGGATCGCCGGGACCATCAGCGGCTGCGGCCCCGCCTTTGCGGATATGATCATGGAAGCCTTCGGGGACGCGGGCGTGAAATACGGCCTGCCCCGCGATGCGGCCTATGTCCTGGTCAGCCAGATGCTGCTGGGCGCGGCTAAACTGCAGCGCGATACCGGCCGCCACCCGGCCGCCTTAAAGGACGCGGTCTGCTCCCCCGGCGGCAGCACGATCCGCGGCGTGACGGCACTCGAGGCGCACGGCCTGCGCGCGGCCTGCCAGGCGGCGATCGATGCGGTGATGGGCTATGAAAAATAAGAAGCGCTTCTGGCTCGCCCTGATCGTATTTTCCCTGACTGGGCAGATCTCCTGGGTCGTGGAAAATATGTATTTCAACGTCTTCATCTACAAGATGTTCCGCGCGTCCGCGTCGGACATTTCCCTGATGGTGCAGGCCAGCGCCGTGGCGGCGACCCTGACCACGATCCTGATCGGGGCACTGTCGGACCGCCTGGGAAAGCGGAAGATCTTCATGTGCGCGGGCTATATCGCCTGGGGCATCTCGATCCTGAGTTTTGCCTTTATCCGGGCGGATGTCATAAGCGGCCTGTTCGGCGCCGCCGTGAGCGCGGCGTCCGCGGGCATCTCGCTGGTCATCATTCTGGACTGCGTTATGACCTTCTTCGGCTCCACGGCCAATGACGCGGCATTCAATGCCTGGCTGACGGACTCGGCCGCTCCGGAGAGCCGCGGCGCGGCCGAAGGCATCAACGCCATGATGCCCCTGATCGCGATCCTGGCGGTGTTCGGCGGCTTTATGGGCTTTGACCTGGACCGCGCGGAAAGCTGGACCGCGATCTATATCATAATCGGCGCGCTCGTGCTGCTGATCGGATGCGCGGGCTTTTTCCTGGTGGAGGAAGCGCCGGCAAAGGCTCCGGACGAACTGGGCTATTGGGCAACCATCGCCTACAGCTTCCGGCCCGCGGTGGTCCGCCGCAACAAAACCCTTTACTGGTCCATGCTGGGCTTCGCGGTCTTTAATATCGCGATCCAGATCTTTATGCCTTACCTGATCATTTATTACGAAAAGAGCCTGGGCATGAGCGACTACGTGCTGATCATGGCGCCGGCCATTATTCTGGCCGCGGCCGTGACGGCCTTCTACGGGCGGCTGGTGGACCGGAAGGGCTTTGAAAAGACCGTATTCGGCCCCCTGTATATGCTGGTGCTGGGCTTCCTCCTGCTCTGGCTGTTCCCGGCGCGCATCCGCACGGAAGGCCTGGCCATGAAGCTGCCGGTCTTTGCGGGCTCGCTGCTGATGATGAGCGGCTATCTGTCCGGCATGGCGGTATTCGGCGCCCGGTTGCGTGCCGAAACGCCCGCGGGCATGGCGGGGCGCTTCCAGGGCCTTCGGATCCTCTCCCAGGTGCTGGTGCCGGGCCTGATCGGGCCGGCCATCGGCGCGGCGGTCCTGCGCGGGGCCGCAACGATCACGAACGACGACGGAACGACCTCGTTCCTGCCCAACGCGAAGATCTTTATGGCGGCGCTGGCAGTGGTGCTCCTGCTGATCGCGCTCCTGAGCTTTTATGAAGGCATTCGTCTCAGAAAGGAAGAATAGATGGCAAAACTGAAGCAGCTGTTGACGAAAAGAGGGGCGTCGCTGCCCGAAGTACCCTGGCAGGCGTATCCGCGCCCGCAGATGGTGCGGGATCAGTGGCAGTGCTTAAACGGCCGCTGGCGCTTCGGGACGGACCCGGAGATGCGGGAGGAGATCCTGGTGCCCTTCTGCCCGGAAAGTCTGCTCTCCGGGATCGGCCTGACGGACCGGGACGCGTTCTGCTTCTATTACCAGCGGCGCTTCCGGGTCGAAGTCCCGTGGGGAGACCGCCGCATCCTGCTGCATTTCGGCGCCGTGGACCAGCGGGCGGAGGTGTATGTGAACGGATCGCCCGTCGGCTCGCATGAGGGCGGGTATCTGCCGTTTACCTTGGATATTACGGAGTGGCTGACCGAAGGGGAAAATACGCTGCGGGTCGTTGCCGTGGACAAACTGGACCACAGCTTCCCCTGGGGCAAGCAGAAAAAGGACCGGGGCGGGATGTGGTATACGCCGGTCAGCGGCATCTGGCAGACCGTCTGGCTGGAATCCGTGCCGGTGCAGTATATCCGGCGGATCCGCGTGACGACCCACGGCCGGAGAGTCCGGGTATGGGCCGATGGCGCCGCGGACGGCACGCTGACGCTCATGGACACCGGGCGGCGGATCCCGCTGCGGGGCGGCCGGGCGGTCTTTTCCGTGGAGGATCCCGTCTTCTGGACCCCGGAGCGGCCGAAGCTGTATGATTTTATCGTGGAAAGCGGCGAAGACCGCGTGCGCTCCTATTTCGCGCTGCGCGACATCAGCATCCGGGAGATCGGCGGGAAAAAGCGCATCTGCCTGAACGGAGAGCCGTATTTCTTCCACGGCCTGCTGGATCAGGGCTACTGGAGCGATGGGATCTATACCCCCGCGGCGCCCGAATGCTATGCGGACGATATCCTGGCCATGAAGGCGCTGGGCTTTAATACCCTGCGGAAGCATATCAAGATCGAACCCGAGCAGTTTTATTACGACTGCGACCGCCTGGGTATGGTCGTCTTCCAGGACATGGTCAACAACGGAGACTACCGCTTCCTGCGGGACTCCGCGCTGCCCCAGGTCTGGACACGCCTGCCGGACGCCCGCTTAAACCGTGATCCCGCCGCCCGCGTGCGCTTCGTGCGCAGCATGGCGGAGACCGTGGAACTGCTGCGCAGCCACCCCAGCATCTGCTATTGGACTATTTTCAACGAAGGCTGGGGCCAGTTCGAGGCGGACAAGCTCTATGACACGCTGCTCGCCCTGGACGCGAGCCGGGTCATTGACGCGACATCCGGCTGGTTCCACCGCCAGAAGAGCGACGTGGACAGCCGCCACATCTATTTCCGCTCCCTGAAGCTCGGGCACGAAGACAAAGCGCAGGTGCTCTCGGAATTCGGCGGCTTTGTCTGGCAGGTGCCGGAGCACAGCGCTAATCCGGACAAAACCTACGGCTATAAAATCTTTGAAACCCGCGCGGAACTCGCCGCCGGCCTGCGGAAAATCTATGAAGAGCAGGTGATCCCGCTCGCCCGCGCCGGCCTGTGCGCCGCCGTCTACACCCAGGTCTCCGACGTGGAGGACGAGACCAACGGCCTCCTCACCTATGACCGCAAGGTCTGCAAGATCCGCCCGCAGGAACTGGCCGGCATCGCGGAATCGCTGCAGGAAGC
>CADBQE010000273.1 GCA_902796695.1 uncultured Lachnospiraceae bacterium | reverse complement strand
CTGTCCCATTTCCAGCAGATAGACCGGAACACCCGCATTGCTTTCCGTAAGCGCGCGGAAAAACTCCACGCCCTCCGTATTATAATCCGCAATGCTGAGCGTGGATTCATTGTTCCGGCGCAGTCCGAAATACGGATCCACCAGAACAGCCGCCGGATCCTGTTCCATCAGCTCCCGCGCCTTTTCGGATGTCTGCGCGAAAAGCACCCGGTGCTTTCCGGCACCGGCTTCAAAGAACCCGCGGTATTTTTCCTCCGCCAGCACCAGGACCGTCATGGCTTCTTCCCGCCGGAACAGGCCGCGGATCTCTTCGTCCGCGTCGGTAAAATCAATTTTCAGCGACAGCGACGAGATCTTCTTCATGCTGCCGGGCAGTTTTTCGGTCTGTCTGGTCAGTTCATAGAGTTCCCGCTTGATAAACGTATCGCTCTGGCCGATCGCGACCCGGGCGTCGATCGCATTCCCGCGGTTGAACAGGAACAGCAGCGGAAGCTGCGGCGCATACTTTACGGGCAGATCGTACTCTTCCGCCATGGCCGCCGCAATGCCGTCCATGGTGCCCCGGGCCATCTCCGCCAGAATGCGGACGCTCAGGTGGTTGAACAGGATCATCTGCCCCGCCGAAATGCGGGAGACAAATTCCGGCGGCAGCGGCACGCCGTATGGTCCCTCTTCCCGGCGGACGGCGTCCAGCAGCACGCTGTCCGGCACGGCGGACAGGTTCGCGGTCCGGTCCTCATACAGGCTCTTTCCCAGATTGGACGTGAAGATCAGCGTGGCTTTCCGGAAAGAAATATCCTTGCCCTGATAGGGGCTGTGCAGCGTCCCGTCGCCCAGGATCTGCAGGAACAGCTGGATCACATTCGGATGCGCTTTTTCGATCTCGTCAAAAATCAGAATGCATTCGGGATTGTCCCGCACGAAACGGGCCAGGATGCCGTCGTTGACGTCCTTGCCGCCGTTGTACATGCCCGCAATGCCGATCAGCGTTTCATGAGACTGCGAGGTGGTATACTCGCTCATGTTGAACTGGCGGCACGGCAGCCCCAGCTGCTTAGCCGCCGTTACGGCCAGATAGGTCTTGCCCACCCCGCTCGGGCCGAAGAAAAAGAAGGAGGCTTTGACGCCCCGCAGGGCGGGATCGGCCAGCAGGTCGCCTTTATACAGGCCCTGCAGGAATTTCAGGACCGCCGCATCCTGTCCTTTGATGCGGTCCAGCAGGCAGGCGCCCAGCCGATAGTACTTCTGCGACAGTTCCAGGAAATTCTTCGGACCGGCCGGGACCGCGGCCGCTTCCGGCTGCTCCCGCGGCGCTTCGTCCGCCTTCTTTTCCCCCGGGCTTCGGTTTTCCTCCGGCTTCCGGCCCGCCGGCTTGTCCTCCTTCGGGATCAGATCCAGTTTTGCTTTAATGCTCTTCTGCAGGGCGAACACGTCGTCCAGGCTTTTGCCCAGCTGAAACGCCTCCTTTACCTCTCCGGACACCCCGCGCAGCGCGCAGTCCACGATCCGGGCCGCGTCGGCGTTTTCTCCCAGCTTCGCCAGCTGTCCGGAAAAATCGGTTTTGATTCCCTGACTTTCTTTCTGCCTGCTGATCCAAGGGGCAAGATGCAACAAGCCGGACCGGATCAGATCCGGATCCAGCTTGTTTTTGGCGAAAACCACCCGGACGGCCTCCAGCTCCTTTAATTCTTCTTCCGAAAGAAGATTGCGGAGCTGTCCTTCATCCATCAGAAGGATCTTGGCAAAACCGTACAGAACGGTCTCCGGCGTGATCTCATTTTTCTGTCCCAGGAACTGCAGGGCGGCAGAATAAATTCTGTTGTCCCCGGCTCCCATTTTTTATTCTTTATCCTTTCGTCAGCTCCAGATGGACTTCATCAGGATCGGATAGGCCTCATCCACGATGCTGCACATGCGGACCATCAGTTCGAAGCATTCTTCCGCGCAGGTATCCAGCTGGATCACGGCGTCATCTTCCACTTCCACTTCGCCCTCTTCCTTCAGGACAAATTTCATCCAGCGGAATTTCTTATTGCATTCGTTGACTGCCTTCAGAATCGCATCCTGCTTGTTTTCGGGCGCTTTGCAGAAGCCGTCGCCGATCAGATGAACGTCTTTGCCGTCATCTCCGAAGAAAAAGTAGATGTTCAGTTTCGTATTTTCCAGGTTCCAGCCGACACGAACGACGGATTCCTCGTCGTTGACATATTTCGCATGAGTTTCCTTGGATTCGAGATAGGCCATGAATAATTTTGCCGCAGTGTTCGCCATCAGGTTGCTCCTTTCTTTTCTTCAGCCGCCAAGGCTGAAAACTTACTTTTATTTTATCTTCCGGCCGGAGTTCCGTCAAGTGTTTCGGGCGGG